>DATBXH010000602.1:0-3320 GCA_036514375.1 Bacteroidales bacterium
AAAACTTAACCTGCCACACGACTGGAGTATCGAAGGCCAATTTAGTAAAGACGCTCCTAGTAAGACAGATGGAGGTGCATTGCCCACCGGTATCGGTTGGTATCGCAAAAGCTTTAATTTACCAATTGAAGCCAGCAAAAAACATATATTTATTGATTTTGACGGAGTTTACCGCAACAGCGAAGTCTGGATTAATGGTCATTATCTGGGCAAACGGCCGTACGGATACAGCTCTTTTCGTTACGAGCTTACTTCATGGTTGAAGTTTGGCAATACACCAAATGTAATTTCTGTAAAGGTCGACAATTCGGCTCAACCCAATTCCCGCTATTATACTGGGTCAGGAATTTACAGAAACGTCTGGCTAGTAACGGCCAATTCCGTTTATATAGATCATTGGGGAACTTATGTAACAATACCCATTATTAATGAGGACAGTGCTTCGGTAAATCTCGCCATCAAGCTGCGAAACGACGGGAATAATGCCCGGCTCATCGTTAAAACTATTATCTATAACGCAGAGGGGAAAGAGGTTGCCAATGCAAATAGTTCTCCCGCTATCCCAAAAGATTCGAGCATAACTATTCAGCAGGTTTTTAAAATACAAAAACCTGAGTTATGGTCAACCGACAGGCCTTATTTGTACAAAGCTGTGACGACGGTTACTCAGAAAAGTAAAACCATCGAAAATTACGAGACGCCCTTTGGAATCCGCTCCATAAGGTTCGATGCGCAGAAAGGTTTCTTTCTAAACGGGAAACCTTTAAAAATAAGGGGAGTTTGCAATCATCACGATTTGGGAGCCTTAGGAGCTGCCATCAATACCAAGGCAATCGAACGCCAGTTGAAAATCCTCAAAGCCATGGGTTGTAATGCTATTCGCACAGCTCACAATCCTCCGGCACCGGAGCTATTAGACCTTTGTGACCGTATGGGTTTTCTTGTGATGGACGAAGCTTTTGATATGTGGAGAAAGAAAAAAAACAAGGCGGATTATCACCTCGACTGGGATCAATGGTACCGGACTGACTTGGAAGACATGGTAAGACGCGATCGTAACCATCCTTCAGTGTTTATATGGAGCATTGGCAACGAAATACGGGAGCAGTTTGATAGTACAGGAATTTTTATCTCAAAAGAACTTGTATCTATTGTTAAATTATTGGATAACACCCGGCCGGTCACCTCTGCACTCACCGAAAATCAGCCTGATAAAAATTTTATTTGGAAATCTGGTGCACTCGATGTATTGGGTTTTAATTACAAGCAGAATGATTATGCGGATCTGCCCAATCGTTTTCCCGGTCAGAAATTCATTGCTACCGAAACCGTGTCTGCATTGGCAACCCGGGGACATTACGATATGCCGTCTGATAGCATTCGTATTTGGCCCAAGGATGGGAAGACTCCCTATGTGACCGGTAATTCGGATTACACCGTTTCTGCGTACGATAACGCTTATGCGTACTGGGGCTCAACTCATGAGGCTACCTGGAATATTATCAAGCATCTGGATTACATAGCCGGTATGTTCATTTGGTCCGGCTTTGACTATCTTGGTGAACCAGTACCATATCCGTGGCCTGCCCGAAGTTCATATTACGGAGTTATCGATTTGTGCGGTTTCCCCAAAGATGCTTATTATCTATACCAAAGTGAATGGACAAATAAACCCGTATTGCACCTTTTCCCACATTGGAACTGGGAACCTGATAAAACAGTGGACGTTTGGGCTTATTTCAATCAGGCTGATGAGGTGGAGCTTTACCTAAATGGAAAATCACTGGGTGTAAGAAAAAAAACGGACGGACAGATGCATGTGATGTGGCGGGTTACTTACCAGCCAGGCACGTTAAAAGCTGTTTCCAGAAAGAACGGTCAAACAGTGCTGACGAGTGAAATAAAAACCGCTGGAAACCCAGCTAAAATAGAACTTCTGGCGGACAGAGATACGATTAGGGCCAATGGAATTGATCTTTCTTTCATCACCGTAAAGATTACGGATAAGGAAGGTAATCTCGTTCCCAATGCCGACAATCTGGTCAACTTTAAGATTTCGGGTGCCGGTTTTATAGCTGGAGTGGACAATGGCTACCAGGCAAGTCTGGAGCCCTTCAAAGCTAGTTATCGAAAGGCATACAATGGATTGTGTTTGGCAATTATTCAGTCTGACGGCAGACCAGGTAAAATAAGGTTGGAAGCTAACGTTGATGGGTTGAAGGAGACGAGTTTAGAAATATTATGTAAATAAAGATAAACCCTCAGGGTTTTTAAAACCCTGAGGGTTTGAATTGAGTGGAGATGAAACAAACAAATTATTACCTGTTCGATTTTCTGGATTTTAGCCCCGATCTGAATGGTGAGGATGTTTTATGGCGTGCATGTGAGCCGACAAATATTGAAGTGGTTGACATGGATGTGTTGGTTACCATACCTTTTCAGAAACAGATTTGCTCAAACGATATCCGCCCGGATATGTCCGTTGAACGGAAAGAGTACAAACTACGGATGCGGGCCTATGGTGAGAGGATACTGCGTGTATCCATCGGGTTTGGATTACCGGAAATGCCCGATTCGCCCATGTTGAAGCTAAGTCATGAACTGGAGGTTTTTCCATTGGAAGTCATCAGAAGCACAAATGAATGGCTGGTTATTGACGCCAAGGCCAATAAAAGAGCCTCCTTTAACTTCAGGAGGCCGGAAATCGACCATTGGAGTGATCTTCTTCCCGGGCCGGAAGAAACCCTGGATGTTACTTTTTATCCGGACGGAAAAAAGGAAGTGAAAACTAGTGCATACGACCAGTTTTTTCCTGCAAGGCACGATGCCATGACTCTGGCTTTTGTAGAGAAGATTGGGGCTGCAGACAGGGCAACGATGTCTTTCCATGCAGATCAGGATGAAGTATTTGTAGGAGCAGGGGAGCGATTCACCAAGCTGGACCTGGCAGGTAAAACCGTTCAGCTTAAAAATCAGGATGGTCAGGGTGTCAACAACCGCCGAACTTACAAGAACATCCCGTTTTACATCTCCAATAAAATGTATGGGGTGTTCCTTCATACATCGGCTTTCAGCAAATTTTCATTTGCCGACCATTCCTCTCGTTCTGTTCAGATGTTGGTTGAACAACCACTGATTGATGTTTTTCTTATTGGTGGAAATACCATTGAAGAAATTACCCGTCAATACCGGCAACTAACTGGTTTTCCTAGTATGCCGCCTCTCTGGAGCTTTGGTACCTGGATGAGCCGCATGACTTATTTTTCAGCAGACGAGGTGAATGATATATGTGACCGCCTCAGAAGGGAGGATTATCCCTG
>DATBXH010000603.1:0-8979 GCA_036514375.1 Bacteroidales bacterium
ATCCCCATCCGCATGGACAAATTTATGCCACCGGTTATGTTCCCAAGATTATAGAACGCGAAGTTGAATCGGCTCTTCTATATAAGAAAGAGAAGAATAGTTGCTTATTTTGTGATCTGGTTGAATATGAGCTAAGAAAAAAAGTAAGGATTATTGCCGAAAACGATCATTTTGTAGCATTTATACCGTTCTTCGCACGTTATGTTTACGAAACATACATTATACCTCGCAGGCATGTAGCCCGTATTACTGAGCTATCCAAAGATGAGATAAAAGCACTCGCTTCTATTCACAAGGATCTGATAGTGAAATTCGATAATTTATTCGAAATGTCGTTTCCGAACATAACAATGCTTCACAATGCGCCAACTGAAAATAAACCGGAATATAATGATTTTCACTTCCATATTGAGTTTTATCCTCCCCTTCGTTCACCCGATAAATTGAAGTATTTAGCCGGATTTGAATCTGGAGGTGGAAACATCATCAATCCGATCATGCCGGAGGATGCTGCACCTCAATTAAGAAACATTTCGACTGTACATTATAAACAGAAATGAATTCTCAGGCCAAGCCCAAACAGGACTGGCCTGAGAGTCTTACATTTTTGCGATTTAAAAAAATATCCTAATTTTAAAGGATTAACTCTAACTTAATACCTGAAATTATGGGCAAAAACTTACCTCTTTTACTTTTGTTCACACTTTTTCTTGCTGCCGGCAAAATCGTTGCTCAGCAAACTGCGTCTGTTGGAAATATAGTTTACGGGCAACAGTTGGTAGACCCAAACGACAATCCTAAAGCCATTCCTTTTCTTCATGAAAAAGTTCTAGCCGTATTTTATACGGATCCGGATCAGAAAGATGTGAACGATCCTTTATCCGATGCCATAAAAGCTAAAAACTTTCCAAAAGACAAATATGCCGGCATTGGTATCGCGAATTGTAAAGATACCTGGATCCCTGACGCTGCTATCCGAATGAAAGCCAGGCAGAAAGAAAAACAATTTCCGGGATCGATTATTCTGTTAGATACTAAAAGAATTCTTTCAAAAGCTTGGGGATTAGGAGACTGTAATGGTCTCGGAGTTGTTATTATCATTGGCAAAGATGCTAAGATCAGATTTATTAAAAATGTTAAAACACAAGAAGAAAGTAAAGCCATAATTCCACAAGTCTTACAAATCATAGAAGAAGAAATATCTAAGTAAGTTATATATAACAAGATAGTTAACCGTTTTATTTTCCCAATAGAACGGTTTTTTTGTGTCTTTATGCCAAGTTTACTACGTTTCCGACTTATTATATGGTGACGGATATCATCAAAAAAAGGAGAAAATGCTATAACCTTTTCAAGGATTTGATGTAAAAAAGTATGATTACATTTCATCATCTAACAATTTATATAAACTAAACGTTATGACTAGCCCGGACTTAATTTTTATGGTTGATAAAGATGAGGAGTACACTAATAATGTTAGAAACAGCTTGGCCTCCAAAAGTTTTAAAAATGTAGTTTCCTTTATCGATGAAACAGAATGCCTAAAAAATATGAGCAGGGGACCGAAAATTGTCATTACGGATTCTCATTTAAAATGTCTTTCGGGATTACAACTGATTAAAAAAGCCCGATTGATTTATCCTGATTTTTTTTCCATTCTTCTATCCAAAGACTTTCAGGAGGGCTCGTTTAAGATTTACGACGAAAGATTCCTGCAGTATGTTGATAAATATATCATTAAAGGTATGGATGATATGGAGGAAATTATAGAAACAGTAACTTACAATATTGCATAGTAAAGTTTGATCGTGAGTAACAAAAAGTTATACTAAAAGAGAACTTTAATTTTCATTCTGAAAACTGGTCGTTTAAATCGAAGCCATCCATTTGCATAATACATTCTGATTTATAACAACTTAATTTAAGTTGAGTTAACTAATTAATCCATCATCAGAAACAAAATCATCCGTTACAATTAACAAATCCCACTGAGTTAGTAAACATTTGCGAGAGGTTTTCAAAAGTTTTTCCGGTAATTTCAAATCATAAAATTCATTATTAACAGTACAACCCGACCATGGATTATCGACACATAAACGTTTATTTGCCAGAAATATTATTTCCAAATTTTCTTTTCAAAAGTTTATTCCAGAAAGGAGGTGACCTCAAAACAAAGGTGTAATTAATTATTTTCTATTTATTTAACTTATTAAAAGAACACATTACTATTAAACTAAATTTTATTAAAATGAAAAAAGTAACATTTTTACAACTGACTTTAATTCTTGTATTCGCAATTACTGCCTGTTCAAAAAACGAGCTCTCCGACTCCCCAGTTCAAAAGACTGCACAACTCAAAGCTACATGGTCATCTTCCGCCCAATGGGGAACTTGGTCGAATGGAGGTTACACTTTATATAATGATGTTTGGGGTAGTGGAGCAGGTTCACAAACTATTTGGGCAAATTCCTACAGCAATTGGGGAGTTTGGGCGAATCACCCAAACACAGGAGGTATCAAATCTTATCCGAATTGTACCAAATATGTGGGTAAAACATTAAGCTCCCTTGCCAGTTGTAAAAGTAGTTTTAATGCAACCACCCCTAGTGGCGGAGCATGGGAATCGACCTATGACATTTGGGATTCCAATAATGCTCATGAAATTATGTTGTGGATGAATTGGACGGGCGCTGTTAATCCTATATCCAGCAGTTATAATTCGAGTGGACAACCGGTTGCAGCATACACGAATATTTCAGTTGGTGGTCATACCTGGAATATTTATACCGGATCTAACGGATCAAATGCGGTATATTCATTTTTGAGAACAAGCAAAACGAATTCCGGTACAATAGACGTATTAGCAATTTTTAAATGGTTACAGTCCAAAGGCCTATTGGGAAATGTTACTTTAGGAAACGTTCAATATGGTTTTGAAATTACCTCTTCTTACGGAACGAATGGAGCAGGCCTAAACTACACAACAAACAGTTACTCTGTTTCTTTTAATTGATTGTAAAGCGTTAGAAGCGGCGTCCATTACGATGGCGCCGCTTTTTTATTTCCCTTTAATGATTTTTCGGATGCTCTTTTTATTTCCTTCCTTAACATACAACAAATAAGTTGCCGGAGGTAAACTTCTTGTATTGAGAATAACCACCATTTTCCTTCTTGCATCATATGTTAATATTGTATCTCCTTTCATATCAATTATCGTTATCATCCTATCGCTGTCCGCTATTGTCATAAAACTTACCGTAAGCTGATCCTCAAAAGGATTAGGCAATACCTGAACGTAATCATCAAACGTAGGCATATCCGGCACCTTATCAATGGTAACCTTTTTTAGCAGCCATTCGTCCGGGTCAAAATCGAGACTAACAACTTCCTTATTAATTGGTATGGTAAAAGTTTCAAGAGGTTTCTCCTGAAATAATCTAATGGTAGTATCACCGGAACTGAAATGCAGTTTTATACTAAAATGTGATTTAAAGAAAGAAACAGAAGTATCGGAAGATGTTTGATTTGAAAGTATTGACAATTGTCTGTTCTGGTATTTCCAGGTTATATCGAATATTGGATAACCTTTCCCATAATACCATTGGTCCCGGAACCAATTATAATTTTGTCCGGAAAGCCGGTTAACAATAGTGAAGAAATCCTTACCCGTTGCTACTGAATCTTTAAAATCGTTCAGATATTCACGAAGGATTTTAAAAAATAACGAGTCATTATCTAGTTCATAACGAAGCATGTGGATAATGGAAGCTCCCTTTTTGTAGGAAAGATCATAACTGAATATCCGAAACTCATTTTCACTGTCTTCTTTCGGTATATATACGGAACCATGTGGTTCGCTCAGTGCATTTTGGTGAGCTAATTGAATCCAACCCAAAGAGCTTTCATTTAAAGGGAGTTTATCCAGTACAAGATACTCGCAATAAGATGCAAAACCTTCATTTACCCATACATCCTGCCATGTTGCACAAGTTACCAAGTCGCCAAACCATTGATGTGCTAATTCATGAGAAATAAGCGTATTTCCAAAGTTGCTCAGTGTAGTCATTGTCTGATGTTCCATCCCCCCGCCAATAGGTGCTAAACAATGTCCATATTTCTCTTTTAGGAATGGGTAAGTACCAAACAAATCAGAATAATACTTTAGAAAATCAGCGGTTTTATCTATTAATCCCTTATTTGTCTCAAGATATTGCGGCCGGTTATAAATAAAGTTCTGTACCAGCAACGAATCCTTATCATTTAACCTGGCATAAAAACTATAATCCTGATAATCAGCTACAGCAAACGAAAGGAGATAATACGCTATCGGATACCTAGTCTTCCACTCGTACCTCACATGAGTACTGTCAATTTTACTAATTCCGCTTAATACACCGTTTGCCCCTGCTTTACAATGGTTGGGAACTGTAATAAATATCCAGGCAGAATCAACTTTATCAGGTAAGTATTGCTTGCAGGGAAACCAATATTTTGCACCCAAAGGCTCGGATAAAGTCCAGGTAATGGATATTTTCCAAAAATTATCGCTTTGGCTGGCAAGCGGAGAAAAAAAACCTTTATTCGTTCCCTCTCCTTTATAATAAATGACAACCGACAGCATCTGTCCTTGCTTCTGACTGGCAGGCAAAATAACACTCACCACATCCTGGTTCCTGACAAAACGAATACTCTGATTATGAATAGTTATGGAATCAATTATAAGTCCGGAATAAAGCTCAAACCTGAAAGTATCCAGTTTGCTGGCTTTTATTTCGCTTAATATTAAGACATTGCCTTTTATAAAAGTAGTGGTATCGTTAACATTCAGATCAATTTTATAAAACTTAATATCGTAATCCAGGTACCAACTCTTCTGTACAGGTAATTCCAAAGCGACGGCCTTTGTGCTATGGATAAATCCCAGTACAGACAATAAAATGAATAAACCTTGATGCAAAAAACGTTGCATAATAAATGAATTTGGGGGTAAAAGGGATGGCTTGGAGTGTCAAAGATCACTCCAAACCGAAGCCATCACTTTATAGAAAACTTATATACGGTATGTTCGTGATACTTTTTCCCTGGTTCGAGAATGGTTGAGGGGAAATGAGGTTCATTCGGACTGTCAGGAAAATGCTGGGTTTCAAGACAAAATGCAAAATGCTTCTTATACTGAATGCCGTACTTTCCGATTAAAGAACCATCCAAATAATTTGAAGAGTAAAACTGTGTTGCAGGTTGCGTAGTATAAACTTCCATAACCCTTCCTGAAGCAGGATCTTCTGCTCTCGCTATCAAATTAAGCGCTCCATTATAATTATCGATTACAAAATTGTGATCGTATCCTCCGGCCTGGTCTATTTCCTTACCAATCTTTTTGGGCTTACGAAAATCAAAAGCAGTACCTTCAACATTCGCTATTTCTCCGGTTGGAATGGATCCATCGTCAACCGGCGTATACTTACTGGTATACAACGTTAGCACATGATCCTTTACATCTCCTTTACAGGCGTTTAGGTTATAATAATTATGCTGTGTAAGATTTATAATCGTTTTTTTATCTGTCGAAGCAAAATATTCCATTCCGACTTCGTTGTTATTATTAATATAGTAAACAACCTCAACAGAAAGATTTCCGGGATAACCTTCTTCCATATCCTTACTTAGATAAGAGAGTTTTAAACCAACTTTCTCTTTTTCCTTTATCTCCTGTGCCTTCCAAATTACTTTATCAAAGCCCTTTAATCCGCCATGCAAGTGGTTAGGTCCATTGTTAACCGCTACATGATACGTTTGATTATCAACTTTAAATGATCCTTTTGCTATACGATTTCCGTAACGGCCTATCAATGCTCCAAAATAAGGATGTTCTTTTAAGTAATCACCCAAATTATCGAAACCAAGCACAATATCTTCATTTTTTCCGGATTTATCCGGAACGAAGAGTGTTGTCATTATTCCCCCGTAATTCGTAATCGATGTTTTCAGACCTTTATCATTTTCAAGTGTAAAAAGATAAACAGTTTCGTTTCCAACCTTTCCAAATTCAGTCTTCGTAATATTCATAAAAATAGTATTGAGGTTTAATTATGGCTAAAATTAATACTTTTTAGATTTCATCGGTATAAAAAAGGATGTCCTGGTTATTTGCATCTATCCCAAACAGAAGTCCATGCATCTTTTCTCATGTTCGTTCTTTACGGATATCAATTTTTAAACCACCGAAAACCAAAGCTTCCTTACAGGTAACTCTTTCAAAGAAATAGAACGATCAGGATATATAAGTGCATTGCGCATATATGCTCCTGCGATGTGACATATAAAAATTACGATGTGATAATCGAATTTTGCCACGTTACACATTTAAATCGCCACATGACATCAATAAATTGCCATGTAACACACATAAATTAACTCATGACATCAATAAATTACGATATGACACACATAAATTGACACACGACGTTAATAAATCGCCACATGACACTTATAAATTAACACATGACATTCATAAATTAATACATGACATCAATAAATTGCCACGTGACATTCATAAATTGCCACGTGACATCAAAATCCAGAAGTCTTCGGAAGTGATAAGACTGATCACAAGTGTGTCGGGATATAAACATACATCTTATCCGTGAAAGACCAAAAGCGGAATACGTGTATGGTATAAAATCTTTAATGCGATACTGGGGTTAATAAGTTTCGATATCAGATTGCGCTTTTTGGTTGTAAGCGATAAAAGGTCGATATCTTTCTCCGTTATAAAGTTATCCAATGCTTTGATAATGTCTTTTGAAAATATTAAATCGCACTCAACATTGGTTTTACCATAAGCCTTATTAAAGTATTCCTTAAGACCTTCCATTTTTATTTTGTCCCAGGGGTCGTTATTTTCCGTGCCAATGTGAACGCAATAAATATCCATATTAAGCCGCTGTACAATAGAAATAAGACGGCCTATAGCCGAAAAATCTGTTTCATCAAAGGCCGTTGTGTAAAGGACATTTTTAATTTCATTAATCCCTTTAAATTCCATATCCTCTGGGATAATAAGAACAGGTACTGCAGACTTTTCAACAATTCGTGAAGCAATCTTTCCCATGGGTTCAAATGTCCGGGTCTCCATTCCGGACACACCCATAATAATAAGAACAGGTTTTTCTGATTCGGCGGTATACAAGGCTATTTCATCAGGAACCCCATTAATTAAATTAGTAGTGATAGGTATCTCGGGTAAAGACTTTGTTTTGGAATATGCAGTTATTTTCTCCAGGAATGAAGCCATATTTTTTTCTGCTTCTTCGCGGATCTCGGTTATGTGGGTAGCCAATGTACCTGCATAAAATTCAGTATCATCAAAAGACATCGGGCGTACATCCGGCAAACCATATGCATGAATTAACTTAATCCTGGCTTTAAGTTTTGAAGCCATCTCTAAGGCATAATAACATGCATTAAGAGACGCCTCACTGAAATTTATCGGGATTAAGTACAAATCCGGGAAAGCTGCTTCTTCTTTCATAAAATCTCCTATGATTTAATTTCAGTATTACTGTAATTCACTGCCTTGAAATTAGTAAATTGCTTTTAATTTACACCCTACCAAAAATAAGTTCAGCTTATCCCAAATCGCTCAATGTCTTAATAATCTTTAAACTCTTGATTTCAACTGATGAACCATCAAGTTCAATAATTTTATCATTTTTAAACTCCGTAAGAGTACGGATAAAACTTTCCTTGGTAGTTCCGGCCAGTTCTGCAAGCTCTCTGCGTGTTAATGGCAAAACAAAAGAAGAATTATGATAAATCTTTTCGGCGAAATACAATAGAACATCAGCAATCCTGCCAGGTAATTGTTTGTGAGACTGACTCATTAGTCTGTCATAAAGGAATAGACCATCATTACTAAGAACATTCATCAACTTCAGAGCAAACAATCCGTTTTCCTTAATTAAATTCCGAAATACAGTAATATCTATGAAGTAGATTTCTGCATTATCGATGGCCGCTGCTGAGAATTGATGAATATCGTGCCCAAAAACAGACATCAATCCCAAATAATTGTTGGGAGTTTCAATACGTAAAATTAATATCTTCCCATTACGCCCTTCCTTATAGATTTTCACCAGACCCGACTTTATGAACATGATGTGCGAAGTTCGTGTATTTTGGAGAAAAATAACATCACGGTTTTTATAACGTACCACGTTACTGTTCTTGGAGATAACGTCAACCTGCTCTTCAGTCAACAGGTTAATAAAAGGCAAATTAAAATCCTTAATATCACTGGATTGATCCTGGGAAAAAAAGCTCATCCTTTGTAATTTTACATTGATTTTTAAATATACAAAAAAAAAATTACTTCATCGACTTTTTTAAAATACGTTGTGATGAGGAATATCATCCACGTTTGATAAGTTACCTCATAAAAAAAATCTGCGTATAATGACCATTGAGATTTATATTTGCATATATTTATGTAAATTTAAATTGTATATTTTAATCGAATCAGATTTTAAGTCATGAAAAAGAGCCAAACTTCCAGGATACTTGTTGTTGATGATTCCTCTACTAATATTGTATTACTTGAGGCAATCCTGAACGGGCAGGGATACGAAATAGAAACCGCCCAATCAGTAAAGGAGGCTTACCAAATAATTAAGAAAGAAACTGTAAATTTAATTTTGCTCGATTTACTGATGCCACGCGTCAGTGGTTATGACTTTCTAAAAGAAATTAAAGGTAATGAAAGTACAAAGGATATTCCTGTAATTATAGTATCAGCAGTAGCTGATGTAGAAAACAGGAAAAAATCAATTGAACTGGGTGCCCTTGATTTCATAAATAAGCCTATTGACATTCAGTATTTTATTGAAAAAATAGAAACCGTCCTTAAAAAGAAAAAGTCTGTTGTTTAGAAATTTTATAACCCTGGCCTCGTTTGACCGTAAATGAATGTTATAATTTGTG
>DATBXH010000604.1:0-4205 GCA_036514375.1 Bacteroidales bacterium
TGGCATCGGTGAGCTTATAACCACCCGAATAAACCAAATCTGTAGATATGGAATTATCAAAGCTTTCCGGATACTTTTTTGCCAGGTAATTGGCAAACACATCGTGCCGGGCAGAGGTAAGTCCGTTACTTCCCATGCCCCCGTTGTATTCCTTTTCGTATGTAGCTTTACCAAAGGAGGCAAGTCCCACAATAACATCGCCTGCAGTTATTTTGTCATTAGAGATAACATCGGTTCGTTTCATCCGGCTGGTAACCGTGGAATCGACAATGATTGTCCGCACCAAATCACCTACATCGGCAGTTTCGCCACCGGCAGAATAAAGATGCATGCCAAATGACCGTAATTCCTCGAGCAATTCTTCGGTACCATTAATTATAGCAGCAATCACTTCGCCGGGAATCAGGTTCTTATTTCTCCCGATGGTGGAAGAAATTAAAATGTTGTCGGTTGCACCCACGCAAAGCAAATCGTCTATATTCATGATGAGTGCATCCTGGGCAATCCCCTTCCAAACGTTAAGGTCGCCGGTTTCCTTCCAGTAGATATACGCCAGGGATGATTTGGTACCAGCTCCGTCAGCATGCATAATGTTGCAATATGCAGGATCGTTGGCCAAAACATCCGGAAGGATTTTGCAGAAAGCATTTGGGAACAAACCTTTATCGATATTTTTAATGGCATTGTGCACATCCTCCTTTGAGGCAGAAACACCACGCTGCATGTATCTTGAATCGTTACTCATCCGTTTTTAATTTGAGCCGTAAAATTAGGAAAATGAAATGATGAAAGAAAAAAGCGACTCTGTTTTTGATTGAGGAGGGAAATATTGGCTGGTTGTAAACTCGATCAGGGTTCGAAACACTGACAGAGTTTATCCAAGACATTGCAAATGACCCGTCAGAGCTGCCAGGCCTGATGGAGTCAGTTATGAAGTATTGGATATTGAGGTTGATCTTAGATAATCTCTAGCAACCCAATTTCCGTTGAAAGATGCAATTTTTCAATATCTTCAAAGGGTTTGAGTTTATCAACCAATCGCCAGGATATGTTTGCATCTAATAAAACACGCATTTCTAAGCAGCAATTAATCTGGTAATCTCTTCTCTGTTGGCTGCAAAATTTAAAGCTGCTTTTATATGCTCTTCGTTTAGTTTCGGATAATCATTTATTATTTCGGCAAAAGACATCCCTGAAGACAACCATTTAAGTATGTCGGATACAGCAACTCGTGTGCCTGTAATGCAAGGTTTACCAAAACGAATATCGGGATCAATGGTAATAAATTCTCCTATTTTGATCATATTCAGCAAATTTTAAGTAAAAATACCATATTTAATCAAATAGCAGAATACTTTAATCGTAAACTTTTATAAGTAACAGAAAGCAAGGAAGCCACGAATTCCGAATTAAATTCTATCCACGCTCGTGACTTCTTTGTCTTATTATTATCCTTATTTCTTCGGCTTGTAATCGGTGGAAAGTACTTTAAATTCGGTTCTACGATTAATTTGGTGTACGATCTCCTGCAAATCAGAATCTTTTAACGAATTAATAAAGTCCTCACTAAGAGTAATGCCTTCTTTCAGGAACGAATACTGCTCTGCCAGCTTTTTATCCACCACTTTCGGAACTGTTTTACCATATCCTTTGGCCGACAACCTGTCGGGAGCAATGCCTTTTTCAATTAAATAATCAACTACAGACTGGGCACGTTTTTGCGAAAGCACCATATTGTCGGCCTCATTACCACGTGCGTCTGTATGCGACATAAGTTCGATGGTAATATTCGGGTTGTCATTAAGCGTTTCAACCAGCTTATCCAATGCAACCATTGATTCCGGTCTCAAATCCCACTTTGCAAAATCGTAAAGGATATTGGGCAGCTCAATTGGCTTAGCAATAGACGACAGTAAAATGGTAATTTTAAAATCGCGGCTACGGTCGAGGCCTTTGGTGGTTTGACGTTCCTTGCCATTCAGGTAACCCTCATGTGATGCAACAAATACATAATCTGTACTTGGCTTAAGCGGATAACGGAACACCCCGTTCTTATCAGTTTTTACATCGATAGTTATCCCGTCGCTGCTAATCGATTTCACATTCGCATTAGCAAGTGGTTGCTCAGTTTTCTCATCTTTTACTACACCAACTATGCTAAATTTAAGAGGAGGAAGCGTAAAAGCAAAGATATCGGCATCGCCTTTCTGCGTTCTGCTCGAGGAGAAAAAGCCCTTTTCTTCATCCTTTTGGAAGGTAATGCCAAAATCGTCGGCATTTGAATTAATAGGAGAACCCATGTTCTCCACTTTCCATGAACCATCCGGCTGGGGTTTGGCTTTAAAAATATCCAGCCCGCCAAGGCCCGGTAATCCGTTCGACGAAAAATATAAGGTACCATCCGGATGAACATATGGAAACTCTTCGTCTCCCGAAGTATTTATCTGGGGGCCAAGATTTACAGGTTTACCCCACTCTCCATCCTTTGAAGTCCGGGTAACTTTCCAAATATCTTTTCCTCCCTGCCCTCCGGCCATATCAGAAGTAAAATATAAGGTCAGATTGTCGGGCGAAATAGCGGGATGTGCAATAATTACACTATCCTCCCCAATATTAATGGGATTACTTTTTCCCCAGTCCTCTCCCTGCGCTTCGGAATAATAAATCTGACATCCCATATTTTTATTTTTCACAGCCTTACAGCGGGTAAAATAAAGAGTCTTAAAGTCAGATGACAAAGAAGGGAAGCCTTCTTCAAATTCGGTATTAATATTGGGACCCAGCGGAATGGGAATGCTCCAGGAGCCTTTCCTGTCGCCCCTTGAAACAAAAATATCTGCTGAATTCTGACCGGTCACACTGTTTATTTTGTTCCCTGTGGCACCATCGCGCGACGACGTAAAGTACACCAAATTATATTCAGCATTGGCGTACGCCGGAGCGAAATCTTCCTGCCGTGAGTTAAAAAACTTCATATTATCAACCTGATAACCATTTGGGTTATCAATCAATTTCTGAGCCAGATCGCAGGAGCGCAGACCTTCGTCGGCCCGAGCGTCATTGGGAGATAGTTCTTTAAATTTCCTGAAACTCTCCTTTGCCTCTTCATATTTTTGATTCATCTTCTGCATTTCGCCCAGGTAATACACAGCCATGGGAGTGGATATACCTTTTAATATGGCCTTCTGATACCAAAGTTCAGCTTTTAAAGGTTGATTGATTAACCGGTAGCATTCAGCCATTCTATATAAAATCTCAGCCTTATATGATTTATCCAAACTACCATATGCCTCCTTATAAAGATCGATAGCAGCAAAATACTCTCCGGCATTAAAAGCATTATCAGCTTTAGTAAGGGACCGGCTTTGAGACAAACCGGGTAAAGAATGTGCACCCACTAATGTCAAAAACATAATAAAAACCAGCTTTTTCTTATGCTGATGCAATATGCCAACAATCCTGTCTGATATTATTTTTTTCTTCAGTTCTAAAAGGATATTATTAAGCATTTTCATGGGTCAGTATTTGCATGTTATACACTATAAAGCGTAAAAATAGTCAATTTATTTTCATCAGTACAAATTTTTCTTGAAAAGAAAATCAGCTATTCTATCTGCGAAAACAAATAAAAAAGGGAAGACCAAACGGCCTTCCCCCTGAATGAATGCTAATATGCGGAAATTAGCGTATGAACAACATTTCTCTGTATTTCGGTAATGTCCACATTTCGTTATCAACGATAAGTTCGAGCTTATCGATATGGTAACGGATATCGTCGAAATATGGGAATACCTTTTCAGAATAAGCGAGTGCTTTTTCGCGTGCATCTTCAATCTTATTTACCACCTTGCGGGCTTCGATCATTGAATTAACCTTAGCCTTGATTGCTGAGATATGGCCGCCAACTTCTCTGATTAATTCAATACGTGCACTGGCCAGTTCTTTGAATTCTGCGTCAGAAACAAGCTGTTTGATACCCTGTACATTCTGAATCAATGTAGTTTGATATTCAATAGCAACCGGAACAATATGGTTAAGAGCTAAATCGCCAAGAACACGTGCTTCAATCTGTACCTTTTTAGTATAGGTTTCCCATTTGATCTCAGTACGGGCATGAAGTTCCTTCTCGCTCAATACACCGGTTTTCTTAAACAGGTTCACTGATTTTTCGCTCAGGTAAGCGTCGAACATCTTCACTGGGTTAG
>DATBXH010000605.1:0-2541 GCA_036514375.1 Bacteroidales bacterium
CGTATTACGCATTTCCATTACAATTCGGAGGCTTCAAAAACCCTGTGTTCGGCTTAAATTTCTTACCAGGGTGGTAAGAAAATTTAGTTTTGTATTTCATTACGTGGGGTTACCTATACTCAATACAATTTCTTCCAAACTTCTCTTGGGTACGTGATGAACTTGATTTTCATCTCTCCAATATTTAAAATCTCCATTGGGACCAAGAGGTTCTATCTCAACAATCTCTTTGGGTTTACCAAGGGCAATCACCTGGACGATTTCAAAGCGCTGAGGGATTGAAAGCTCTTGTCTGAGCTTTTCGCGGCTTACCGAAGCTATGATGCAACCACCAAATCCTTTCTCAACTGCTGTTAACAACATACTTTGCGCTGCTATTCCATGATCGCAAAAGTAATTGTTCGTAATCTCCGTATCGTTTACCATGATGATATATGCTGAGGGACGTTCTCCTTCAATCGGTCCTGGCCAATCCTTGTAATATCCTGCCCAGGCCAGGCTTGGAAAAATTTTCCGGTTAGTTTCATCATCTGAAGATATGTAATATTTCAACGATTGCGAATTACGTCCGGAAGCGGATAGCCTTGCGTTATTTACCATCTCAAGTAAATCGCTATGCGAAATTTCCACTTCCTGAAAGAAACGCCTGTAACTTCTACACTTTCTAATCAAATCTGAGATCATAGACATTATTCATTGTTTGTTTGTGGCCAAATGTAGAAAGAATTTACGATAACTTAATTTTAGAAAATTGTTATCAATAAACGAATGCTTATTTTTGCAACCTAAGAATTATAATCCCGTTTAATGCGATAGAATTTTAAATTAAGATAGTTTTGTTGCTGCCCGGGATTACCCATTCTAAGCATTTGAAGTTATTCAAATATTATTGCACAAACTATTGCAAACCAATCTCTAAATCACATTAATTATGTATTGCAGACGATCCTTGTTATTATTTATCTGTTTGGTAATATTCCGGCCATTTGCGGAGTGTCAGGATGCTCTTGCTATCACCCAGCAAATGTTTTCAACAGTAAAATCATTTAAATCAGTTGAATATACATTCGAGTCAAGAGAACGTCTTTTGCATGGAAAAATTCACGTGGAGAAATCGTTATTCAAAATTAATATGTCACCTTTTAAGATATACGTCTATCAACACATTCCGAAACCCGGACTACAATGTCTTTATGTCGAAGGGAAGAATAATGGAAAAGTAAAGGTCAATCCCAACTCGTTTCCATGGGTTAATCTAAACCTGGACCCGGAAGGCGAGCTTATTTTACAGGACAGGCATCATTCTATTTTTGATGCGGGATTTACTTATACAGCCTCGTTACTGGAGTACCTTCTTAACAAATATCAGGATCAGAAAGGAAGCATTATAAAATACAGCGGAATCGTAAAAATACAAGGGGAAGACTGTTACTATCTTATTTTTACAAATCCGAACTACAAACTTATCACATACGTTACGCAGGCGAATGAAACCCCACTTTCCATTGCTAAAAAATTTCACCTGAATTTCTACTCGATACTTGAGAACAATCCGTCATTAAAAGGGCTAAGCTCCATAAAGACTGGCACAAAATTGATTATTCCTAATGATTATGCCTCAAAGATGGAATTGCTGGTTAACAAAGAAAAGCTTTATCCGATTTATTTGAAGATATTTGATGATAAGGGTGTATACGAAGAATATAATTTTCTGCAGGTTATCATTAATCCCCAATTTAAAGACTCCGATTTTTCGGAAAAAAATCCATCTTATAAGTTTTAACGAATCGTATTTTCCGTTCACCGGATTTATAGAAATCATCGGAGATATCAAATTTATAGTTGTGATATTAAATTAGCTGCGTTAATATGTGATGCATAAATTTGGGACGTGACAATAAAAAATCGATCTATGACATGAAAGATCGGGTATGTGACATACAAACTTATTATCTTTTAATTTTGTTTGCCCTGCTCAGCTTTCTGATCTTTTACAGGATTCTTTTTAGGCTTTACTTTCATGATGGGAATCTGATAAAAAATGGAATAATTTACCCCGAAATTACTCTTATTTGCTCCATTACCATAACCAGGCATATATTCCGGATAGTTTATCCCTTTTTCCTTTGTCGAAAACAGAAGTATCCTGCCTCTTAGCGAAGCGCCTAAAAACAGGTTCTTAACCACTTCCACCTTTAATCCGAAAACAGGTTCAATCCAATGTCCATCCATATTTCTGGAAGATATACTTCCGGTCAGCGTATCTCCCGGATAATTTCCCGGAATTGTGTAGTTGTCCGTTCGCTGATTTAAAACAAAGTATCCGTAACGAATACCAACATATACAATGTCATGCCCTTTCTCTAACTTATCCCGTTTCAGTATATTATAATCAATGCCAACACGCCCGTAAATTCCATTTGCTTTATAGGATAACAGGTCATTTTCCTTATCTACATGTTCAAAACCAGCTTCTGCTGTCGTAAACAGATTCCGTTTCACTTCGGTATCAAAAGAAAACTCAACGGCCTTCCTTTCCGG
>DATBXH010000606.1:0-3142 GCA_036514375.1 Bacteroidales bacterium
TCATAATCAATTGCCTTGGATATATGTCCTATGATAGACAGCAATGAGATAAAAACTGCTACCCACCAGGCAGATTTTACCCCTCTCAACAAGTAGATGGAGACAATACAAAGGATTAATCCGAATAAAATAACTAAATAATTCGATATATAAATCACATTGTGAGTCAATATAGTTTTGACAATTGCCAATCGTTCCGGTAAAGCAGGTGTGATGGCCGAGATAATATTTATGATGCCCAGGGTCAATATAAGTAAAGCCGGGATGATTCTTAAAAAAATATTATCACGCCTGGCATAGAAACTTACAATGCCTGCAAGAAGAGGAAGCCAGAATTCAAAGAACCGGAACATTAGCGTTACAGAAGCTGCTATTTCCATAGAGAATCCATATTGGACAAATAGATAAGTCATACTCACCTCGATGGGTCCAATACCTCTTAATACAGGTGATACCACCAATAAGATAACCATTAATATGTACCCGATGACGGCAAGTTCAAGTGATGGTTGCAACCCAAGAGCCAGCATGGCAATGTAAAGATGAGCGATCCCAACAAATTCTATAACCAAAGAAGCCAAATTGGTTAGTATAAAGTGTTTTATACTGAATTCTGATGATTCGAGCTCGTCAACCAGAAGAGCAAGACTTGGTAAAAATTTTCTGGCAAGCTTATAAACTTTTCCTTTTTTAACCAGCGAATAACCGAGAACGATTACTTTCGCGACTAAAGCTACCAAAGCCAGAAATGCGTATATCTCAGTAGAAGTTAAAGTATTTTTGAATAACAAATACAAAAGCGCCGGAACAGCTACCAGAATAACTGAGAACATGCCACAAATGCCATAAATATATGAAGCAAAGTAAATTTGTGATTTATGAACATTTTGTTTTTCAATTTCCCGCGTAAAAAATGCTAACGATGATACTCCTCCGGCAGGCAGGAAAACGCTTACAAGATTTCGTTTTAGAAATAGGATAAGTACGCTCAGGAGTGTTACTTTCTTTTTTACACAAGCAAAACTCTCAACATACATAACTGCCTGTAATAGTATATATAGCGCTGTTATGAGTATGCCAAGAATAACATAAACCGGACGTGCATTAGATAGTGTTTCTTTGATCCGGGAAACTTCAAGGTGTTCATTTCTGATAAAGAAAATACACAAGAAGAGCATTAACAAACCTAAAACTACCTGCCAAAAAATCTTTTTCCGGAACATTGGTCTTTACTATTAGTTAAAAGTAATTATATAAAATGAGGATCATAGGGAAATTGTGCAAAAATGCCAATTTTATATAAGATGGTTACTAATTTATAAAACAATTTTTGCCTAAAAAAGTCTTGATTGAAATTTTAAGTACAAGCCATCGGGAAAGAATATACTATATAAAAAATGCTACCATTATAAATTTCTTAATAATGGTAGCATTAGGGATTTGAGATCCAGTTCGGTAAAAGAACTAGTTATTTTTACCAGCTACAGGTGAGTACCAGTCAACTTTTCGGGAAACGTACATTACCGTTGCAATAATTATGAACAGGCCAATACTTCCAATAAGTAGTGATAGGTCCTCCAGCTGAAGTAAAACAAATAAAAATCCGTACAGAGCCAGAAGGAAAGCTCCAATAAGAAATCCTGCCTTGCGTTTTTTTACTACACTTAGCGCATATCCTGTTATAAGTGTTATAGTAGCAAGGCTTGCCAGTGTATAAGCAAAATTAAAACCAATATATTCCGAAAGGGAAATAAGAAGTGTGTAGAAAATTAGCAACGAAATACCTATTAAAAGATATTGGACCGGGTGTATTCGTGACTTGTTTATAATTTCCGTAATAAAAAATACTAGAAAGGTAAGAAACAGGAACATTACTGCGTATTTTGCCGATCTCATTGATTTTTGATAATGATCTACAGTAGAGATAAGTTCTACACCGTAGGCAGATTGGCTAACTTCATGCTTGTCATCACTTGTCCATTGTTGAGGGTAGTTTCGGTTGAGGTGAAGAATATTCCATTCAGCATTGAATCCGGTTTTGTTTATTTGTCTTTTTTCAGGTAAAAAAGCTCCGGTAAATCCAGGTGAATCCCATGTGGATTCGAGAATGGTATGGGTCTCTTTTCCAAGAGGCACGAAACCCAGATATTCGCTACCATTGAGATCCATATTGAACGAGAATTGGTATTGTCCTGAATCAGGAGAAACTTCAACTTTTGTATTGATGCCTGATTCCACAATTTGCTTATTCAATACACCCGGGTTTCCTACGTATTTTTTGTTGTTCCAGTTAATT
Source organism: Bacteroidales bacterium (assembly GCA_036514375.1). GTDB lineage: Bacteria > Bacteroidota > Bacteroidia > Bacteroidales > JAAUTT01 > JAAUTT01. Next base: position 2,297 of record DATBXH010000606.1, read on the forward strand.
TCTATACTTCGTCGAATACCGCGCATGTCTGGAATGCCAATAGTCAGGAATGCTTCTCTCCAAATTACATTTTCAGGTTTGATGTTAAGTGCGGCGAAGTCAGGCGATCCAAAATATCCGTTTGCGGATAGTTTAGTATTATAAAGGATAACCTTATAAATACTCCTTTTGCGAATCTCAGGGTTTACTTTCCCAGCTATATTTAATTTTTCCGGTAAAAAATGAGCAAACATCAAATATTCAAACGGTTTTCCATCTTTCATATCCACCTCTTTGTACGGAATCGTGAGAATTGGACCGGTAATGACTTGTCTATCCCCCCATTTGTCAGTAACCTCGCTAATTGCACCTTTCCAGTTAAGGCTTCGCTCATTAATTAAGCTCTTAATCATTTCAGCTGGAATAAGCAAAATCAAAACTAAAATGCCTATTACCAAAAGCTTTAACGTAATTGAATTTTTAAGCCAGTGCTTTGCTTCTTGAAATACATCCATGGTTTTAAAGTTTTAAGTGTGAATAATTATGAGAATGAATCAATTGGCTATTTAAACTAATGATTAATAAAATGATATAAAATCGTAACTTAGGAAACACTTTATGTTTCATCCATCGGAAAGGGTTAACTATTTTTATCATGTTTAAAGTTCTTTGAATTACAAAGTATTTTAATAAAAAAATAATGCTTAAAGATTCAATAAAATATACAGGAATAAACCCTCATGTTTTAAAGTACTTTGAAAAACAAAGTTATGAATAGACTTTTAACTTCCAAATTTTTTATGAAAAAAGCTTATTTTACGTTTAAACTTTACCTATGGATAAAGAATTAATTATCAGTAAAACAAT
>DATBXH010000607.1:0-2409 GCA_036514375.1 Bacteroidales bacterium
ACCCAACAAAGGATTAACTCTACAAATAGGTAATGGTGCCAACATTGCAGCTCAAACCGGGATAACAACGATTTGTGATTTCCGAACGATGGATGTTGCCCTGGGAGGACAAGGAGCTCCCCTCGTCCCAATAGGAGACAAATTTTTGTTTGCTGATTATGAATATTGCCTAAATCTGGGAGGATTCGCCAACATTTCATTTGAGAATAACGGAAAACGGTTGGCATATGATATTTGCCCGACGAACATCGTTATCAATTATCTGGTAAAGGAACGAAATCTTAATTTTGACCCTGATGGATCAATTGCCAGACAGGGAAAATTAAATGAATCATTGTTGAATGATATGAATAATTTAAGTTTTTATCATCAAAACGGACCAAAATCCTTAGGTAAAGAATGGGTTTTGAAAGAAATGTTTCCTATTATCAACAGTTATAACATATCAATTGAAGATAAACTTCGGACGTATTATCAACACATTGCCATACAGATCAAAAATGCACTTTCTCATAAACCAGGTGAAAAAATGTTGATTACGGGTGGAGGTGCTCACAACATTTTTCTAATGGAGTTGTTTAATAGCTTGTTGAAAACAGAAATACAAATTCCTGTTAAAGAAGTAACCGATTATAAGGAAGCTTTGATTTTTGCTTTTCTTGGCATACTTCGTTTCAGGAAAGAATGTAATTGTCTGGCGTCTGTTACCGGGGCTAAGAATGATAATATTGGTGGTATTATTTATCAGATATAAATAAAAAATAAAGGGCGGTTCATCACGAACGGCCCTTTACCACATTACTAACATTTACAACTACTAACTAACTACCTAATTTATGAGAAAAACACTACTAACCTTTAGTCTTTAATACGTTTTATATCTAATATTATTGTATACTTATCCTGGAAATTTTAAAACACTTATCTTCCGTGTTTTATTAATGCTATTCTTGCATCCGAAACGCCTTTGAAATAGTGTCTTTTTATTTCTTGGCTTTTATCTTCCTTGTTTATGACACAAAGATAAGGCTTGTTTTTGAATCCAACTTAATTTAAAGTTTAAATTAATGTTAAATTTATGTTAAGCGATCGGATATGTAAGAATATCATCTTGCGATTAGTTCCAAATAAATATATTTGTGCAAATTAAAATAAAAATCCGTTTACTCATGAGAAAAAGGGGATTATTTTCAGCATGTTTTGCATTTTTTTTCTTTTTAGCTATTGAATCAGATGCCTGTACCAATTATATCATTACTAAAGGTGCATCTGTAGATGGTTCGGTAATGATTTCATATGCAGCCGATTCGCATATTTTATATGGTGAATTATATTATCACCCAGCGATGGATTACCCTGTAGGAGCTTTGCTTGATATTGTGGAATGGGATACAGGTAAGCCTTTAGGTAAAATTAAGCAGGTACGTCATACATATAATGTAGTTGGAAATATGAATGAATATCAGGTGGCTATTGGCGAAACCACTTTCGGTGGTCGGGAAGAACTGGTAGATACTACCGCAATTGTGGATTATGGAAGCCTTATGTATATTGCACTTGAACGTTCCAAAACTGCACGGCAGGCTATTCACGTGATGACAGATCTTGTTGCAGAATACGGTTATGCCAGCGAAGGAGAATCATTTTCAGTTTCGGATAAAAACGAAGCCTGGATTCTCGAAATGATTGGTAAAGGTCCTGGCCGAAGAGGTGCCGTATGGGTCGCTCGTCGTATCCCCGACGGTTATATATGCGGACATGCCAACCAGTCAAGAATTACTACTTTTCCCCAAAATGACACCACAGAATGTCTTTATGCTTCTGATGTTATTTCATTTGCAAAAGAAAAAGGTTATTATAAAGGAGATAATAAGGACTTCAGTTTTGCTGATGCTTATGCGCCATTAAATTTTGAAGGTGTACGGTTTTGTGAAGTACGCGTTTGGAGTATGTTCCGGAAAGTAAACAAGGATATGGACAAGTATTTTGATTATGTGAAAGGCACAAATATGAGGAACCGTTTGCCATTGTGGATTAAACCGGATCGAAAAATAACACTACAGGACATGATGATGTTTATGCGCGACCATTTAGAAGGTACTCCGCTAGATATGACCAAAGACGTTGGAGCCGGTCCATATGGCCTTCCCTACCGCTGGCGTCCGCTAACATGGAAAGTCGATTCTATAGAATATTGCAACGAAAGGGCAACCGCTACTCAGCAAACAGGTTTTTCGTTTGTAGCTCAAAGCCGCTCGTGGATACCCGATAAAATAGGAGGTATTCTCTGGTTTGGTGTTGATGATGCTGCCAGTACAGTTTATACCCCTATGTATACTTGCATGACAAAGGTGCCTGAAACTTTTGCTGTTGGTAACGGTGACATGCTCACCTATTCAGATAATTCGG
>DATBXH010000608.1:0-2543 GCA_036514375.1 Bacteroidales bacterium
AATAGCCTGTACCGTCTTATCCACAACACACACAGGCATATGATCGGATAAGGACTCAATCCCGGTACTTTATTCTTTCACTACCTTAAGTATTTTCCCGGTATTGTTATCTGGGAATATAATCCTGACAACATACAATCCGGGGAGATAGTTCTGTCCAAACCGGATATGCTGTACGTTTGCAAAACGTTCAACTTCAGCGCCGGTTGCATTGAAAATACGCACATTTGCATTTTGCTGTAACGAGAGATAAAAACCTTCACGACCCGGATTTGGATAAGCTTCTGCTAAATACTGCTTTTGCGGATCCGGAATCCCGCTGGCCATGTTACAATTTTCGGTCCATTGCGTATGATCGTCTTTAAAAAAGTTTGCTTTGGATTTAACCAGGTTGGTATCCTTTACACAGATAGATTTCAGGTCAGGGCTCTGGGAACAATCTGCAATCACTAAGCTGTCATTTTTCGATAAATCGAGATGCGTATACAAATTCTGACCACAATCCAAATGTACAAGGCGTCTGTTGTTTGTAAGGTCCAGATTGATCAGCTGATTGGAAAAGCAGGCCAGATAAGTCAGGTTGGTATTGGCAGTGAGGTTGATGCTTTGTAAAACATTGAACTGGCAATCTACAAAATTCAAAACAGTGTTTTTAGACAGATCGAGGTATCTGAGTTTGTTATTACCGCAATACAAGGTAGTCAGATGGGAATTTCCGGATAAATTCAGCGTATCCAGCACATTGGTATAACATTCAAGTATCTTCAGATTCTTGTTAGACGATACGTCCATGTTTGCTAATTTATTAAACCCGCAATCGAGGAGCGTCAAAGCAGAATCTCCTGTTGTATTCAGGCTTGTCAATTTATTATTTGAACAAGATAAATTCATTAAGCCTGCATTTTTTGATACATCCAGGTCAGTTAACTTGTTAATAAAACAATTAAGCGATGTTAGTCTGGTGTTTTGTGATAGATTAAGCCTGGTTAACTGATTCGAGGAACAATCGAGGGAATCCAGATTTGTAAAAGCTTCGATACCGCTGAGGTCAATAATTCCGGCACTGCTCACTGTCAGGTTTGTTATGGCAAGCGCTTCGGAGGTTTGTATTTTACCATCATTATTAACATCTACTCCTGATTTAATCAAAGCTTGCAGAAAGGCGGGATCCGGAATATTCACCACTTGCCCAATCATACGTGGATTTGCTAATACCACTAACACTATACATATAAAAATTACCTTCATTACCTTCATCATTTTGTCAAAATTTTCATGCACAAACATTAATTTATATGGCTTTGTTTTTATCGATTCAAATCCCCGCTATACGTAATGTCTCGCTATGCTTATTCTTACCTGCTTCCAGCCGAATGTAAAATAAAATACCATGTCAGAAAATAGCTGAATATAGCCGGAGGCCGGAAGAAAACGACATAGCGGGACGCTATGCCGAGCGGCAAAGACTGGCGCAGATTTTTTCAAATCCGCGCCAGTACAGACGATACTGACAGTCATCCCATCATCGTGTCAGCATCCTGGTGATCATGAACATTATTGCTTCATAAGATAACCGAAAAGGCTGTGGCTCTCATCGTCAGGGCCTGCGGTGAAATAAAGCTTATTGGGGTTGTCGCCCGGAATATTATTATCTGGGAATGTAATTGCCCATAAACCATCGATCCAAACCGGCATTCCGTTATGCTTCAAAGTCCTCAGGTATTCACCTTCCAGTTCATCATATACGTTAATATGACCATCGCCAAAGTTTCCGATAAGAATGACTTTCTTTCCCTGACCGAATGCTTCCGGAGCCTTTTCGATGCCCCATGGTGAGTTAAGCTTGCCACGGGTAGCAAAACGCCGTATCAGCGTACCATCCGTTTTAAATACATTGACAAAACCATTACCGGGACCTTTCTGGTCGTCGTGGTTATCGGGTGCCTGCTGTTTTGCATACGTTACGAAAAGCACACTGTCGATAAGACGTATATTGAACGGGGCAAAACCCATCGGTATTTTCGAATCCATAAAAGGCTTTGTTGTAACCATATGGAAATTCATATCAAACACATCTATTTTGCCATTGTGAAAATCGGTAGCATAGATAAAATTGGCGCCGCCGTCACTGGCAATTTCAAGTCCTTTGTAAACAGCACCCCAGGCCGATCTATCGACAACTGTATGTGTAGTGTCTCCTGAACTCCACGCATAAAGCTTTCCGTCTTCATCGGCAAAGATAAATTTACTTGCCTGCATGGTTGCCGGGATCACAAAGTCGGTCGTTTTGTTAAAAACTGCTCCGCTTGGTACACCTCCGTTAAGCATACCCTGCGAAGGAATGTTCACCGGAGCCCGTTTGGGTACCCCATTCTTGTCATAAACCTCAGAAAGGCCTTTTCCGTTCGAACTTATCCATACAATGCCATTGGGATTAATGGCGATTCCCCAGGCATTTACCAGGGTAGAATCAATCCGCATAGCATTGAAACCCATCGTGTCCGATACCAGGACAGTCTTTTGATAACTGGCAGAAGCCACAT
>DATBXH010000609.1:0-4715 GCA_036514375.1 Bacteroidales bacterium
AGTATGTTGGGATGAAGCCTCCGCCAGACTCGCAAAAGAGCATAACAATGCCAATATAATTTCAATGGGAGCAAGACTGGTATCACAGGAAAGTGCATTAAAAATAGTTGATTCATGGCTTCAGGCAACCTTTCAGGGAGATCGTCATCTCAGGAGGATACAGAAGATCTCGGATTATGAAAATCATTAATAAAACAATTGATTTCGATTGAAATCGGATGTAGTATTTCATTAATTAATCGGTTCTATCGAATGAACAAGTCACGTTTAGAGGCCTTTAGTGATGGAGTGATTGCCATTCTTATCACTATTATGGTTTTGGAATTGAAGGTTCCCATAGGGGGAGACTTTACTTCATTGAAACCTACATATCCTGTTTTTCTGAGTTACATTTTAAGTTTTATTTATTTAGGTATTTATTGGAATAATCACCATCATATGCTGCATACAGTGAAACAGGTAAACGGACGTATCCTTTGGGCTAATCTACATTTGCTTTTCTGGTTGTCACTGGTACCTTTTGTTACGGCTTGGATGGGCGAAAATCATTTTGCTTCCGTTCCTGTGTTATTCTATGGAATAAACCTTCTTATGGCTGCCATTGCATACTACATACTTCAAACGCAGATCCTTCGAAAACAAGGGAAAAATTCAATACTGGCTAAAGCCATCGGTAAGGATATTAAAGGAAAAATCTCACCCATCCTTTATCTCATTGCTATCTTTTTTTCTTTCTTTAATCAGTGGGTGTCAGGTGGTATTTATGTTCTTGTAGCACTGATCTGGCTAGTCCCCGATAAACGTATAGAACGTATCATCAATCACTTGGAAGAAGAAACACGGTAGATGCTTTCTTCGGGATGATTGCACATTCTTCTGTTTTTATTTTTTATTACCGAAAGAGTTTGAAATATTCTTTTTTCTTTGGTTTTACTTCATTTACTTTACAGGCAAAGTTTAAACCCCGACACTATAACATTAATTAGTTAATTCATTCATCGCACTTCTATGCTAAGTTTTCAAAAAATGCATGGTTTAGGGAATGATTTTATTCTTCTAAACAATTTAAATCCTTCTGATTATGATCTGGGCAAGCTGGCTGTCAAACTTTGTCACCGGCAATTAGGCATTGGCGCTGACGGTATTGTACTTGTATTACCTTCCGATAAGGCAGACATTCGTATGCGAATTGTTAATTCGGATGGCAGCGAACCCAATATGTGCGGCAATGCTATCCGGTGTTTTGCCAAATACGTTTACGAAAATAAGATTATAACTAAGAAACAGTTTTCTATTGAAACATTTGCCGGAGTCATCATCCCGGAACTTATTACCGATCAGGGAAACGTGACAGAAGTAAGCGTAAATATGGGGAAACCAGGTCTTGAACGGAATGATATCCCTATGACCGGCCGTCCGGGATTTGTTATTAATGAGCCTTTACCTGTTGGTAATGAAACTTTCTTTGTTACCAGTATGCTAATGAATATTCCGCATACCATGGTTTTTGTTGATAATATTGAGGAGATAGATATTGTGGGGATTGGCAGGCAAATAGAAAAGCATCCTAATTTTCCAAAAGGAACAAATGTTAACTTTGTTCAGGTGATCAACGAAAAAGAAGTGAAGATGCGAACCTGGGAACGTGGTGCAGGTTACACACTGGCTTGCGGTACCGGAAGCTGTGCCACAGGTGTTGCTGCGTTTCTCAATAAGAAAACAGGGAGAAAGGTTATTGTCCATCTGGCATTGGGCGATCTCACGATAGAATGGAAGGACGATAATAATGTTTATATGACAGGCCCGGCAGAAACAGTCTTTGCTGGTCAGATTAATATTTAATTCAGGTTAGTTATGCTCGTTAATCAGAAATATTTTCGGACTATTTGGCTCAAGGAGAGTGATGATAGAATTATACAGATAATTGATCAGCAGTTTCTTCCTTATCAATTTATAATCAGAGATCTTGGGACTGTGAAGGATTTCGAAGTCGCTATCAGGGACATGCAGGTACGTGGTGCTGGTCTTATAGGTGCAACAGCCGGCTATGGGATGTATGTGGCTGCCATGGAAGCATCCGAAAAGGAAGATTTTGATAGCTTTCTGATGGATGCCGCTCATAAATTAAAAGCTACCCGACCAACAGCTGTTAACCTCGAATGGGCGGTAAACAGGCAAATGAAAGCAATTTCGGAAGTACATACCATTGAGGACAAAATACAGATTGCAAAAATTACCGCCCGGGAAATAGCCGATGAGGACGCAGAATTCTGCAGGAATATTGGGTTGCATGGCGTAAAGTTTATTGAATCGATAAGCAAACGGAAACAAGGAGAGGTGGTAAATATTCTTACCCATTGCAATGCCGGATGGCTGGCTTTTGTAGATTATGGTACCGCTACGGCCCCCATTTACGAGGCTTTTAACAGAGGTATTAAGATTCATGTATGGGTGGATGAAACCCGTCCACGTAACCAGGGAGCAAGCCTCACTGCTTGGGAGCTGTTGAATCAGAGGATACCTCATACCATTATTGCTGATAATACAGGTGGACATCTTATGCAGAAAGGGATGGTCGATATGGTAATTACAGGAGCCGATCGTGTTACCCGTACAGGTGATGTCGCCAATAAAATAGGTACTTATTTGAAAGCCCTGGCCGCCAAAGATAACAAAGTACCTTTTTATGTTGCCATACCGTCGTCTACCTTCGATTGGGCAATACGTAACGGGTTGGAGGAAATTCCTATCGAAACGCGGGACCCTGATGAGGTTAGGTATATACAAGGTTTATCCGGGGGTGAACTGACAAAAGTGCTCATCGCACCGGACGAAAGTCCTGCAGCCAATTACGGTTTTGATGTAACACCATCGAGATTAGTTTCCGGCTTAATAACGGAACGGGGATTTTGCCCTGCTACCGAGGAAGGTATTTTATCATTATATCCCGAACGTAAATAGTATGGCAAGCGAAACTGGATCAATTAAATATGAGTGTATATGGGAGAGGACAGATCCGTTCGATATTCCGCAATTAAATGAATTGGATTTTTGCCGGACAATGCTCTATAAGAAGGGACTTATCGGAGCTTATACAAATGGGATCGGTTATGGCAATATAAGTATCAGGCTTGAAGGTAACTTGTTCCTGATCACAGGGACTTCCACCGGGCATCTTCCATTGCTTACCAACGAACATTATACAAAAGTTACCGGCTATCATTTTACTCAAAACCAGTTAACCTGTCAGGGTCCCATCAAAGCTTCGGCTGAATCGTTGACTCATGCTGCCGTGTACGAGTGCAGCAGTGAGGTAAATGCAGTGATCCATATTCACAGTAAAATGCTTTGGGATAAACTTATCCATCAAGTGCCGACTACTTCTGTGACCGTTGAATACGGTACACCGGAAATGGCCCTGGAGATATTCCGGTTATTTAATGAGTCGGATGTAAAAACAAGGAAGGTTCTGGTTATGGCCGGACACGAAGAGGGTATCATAACCTTTGGAAGAACGTTGCAGGAAGCTTTAAGCGTGGTTTTATCTCTATGATGCGGATTTGTTAGGATTTATTTGTAATTTGTTCCTCAATTAATTTACCAATAAGATCAGACACAATGAATCAGAAAAAAGAAAAAGCTGTAACTTCCTTTCGCTCGGGACTAAACTGTGCACAGGCTATATTAATGGCTTATGTCGATCAGCTCAGGTATGACAATAGCCTTGCGTTAGTTTTGTCGTGTGGTTTTGGAGCTGGCATGGGTAGACTTCAGGAGACATGTGGCGCTGTTACCGGTGCTTTTATGACACTGGGTATATACAATTGTCAAAAGTATACGGAGAATAAAGATCGGAAAGAGAAAACTTACGCGATGATTCAGGAGTTTAATGCCAGATTCATCTCCATTCATAAAACAACCCAATGTGCCGAATTATTGAAATGTGATTTGAAGACACCTGAAGGACAAGAAATCTTTAAGAAGGGAAACCTTACGGAGAAAGTTTGCGAGAAATGCATTGCAGATAGTGTGGATATTCTGGAAGAAATAATGAATTGATCCAACGACTTGAATTGTATAAACTTTAGACAGTTTAAATGCCGAGACATCCATTGCTTTTCAAAGTTGTGAATTCTTATTGACAGGTTGTACATGACGAATCAGATAAACTATCGCTAATTAATAACTAAATATTCAATTCTAAAATTTTTTAATCATGTCAGTCTTTTACATTGTTGCAGGAGCTATTGCTCTTATTTTGATTTTATCAGGTTTTATTACAGTTAACCAGGGTAATGTAGCCGTTATCACTGTTTTTGGTAAGTATAGCAGAATTATGGGGCCGGGTTTAAATTACCGGATTCCTATTATTGAGGTTGTTCACAAAAAGATTTCCATTCAAAACCGTTCTGTGGAACTGGAATTTCAGGCTGTAACCCAGGATCAGGCCAATGTTTATTTTAAAGCCATGTTGCTTTATTCGGTCATTAACCAATCCGAAGAAACAATCAAGAACGTTGCCTTCAAGTTTGTTGACGAGCGTAATTTCATGCAGGCGCTCATTCGTACTATTGAAGGGACTATCCGAAGCTTCGTAGCTACCAAGAAACAAGCCGAGATTCTTAGTCTTCGCACGGAGATCGTGCTGGAGGTAAAAAAGCATCTGGACAGTACTCTGGAAGAATGGGGATACCACATGATTGATATCCAGTTGA
>DATBXH010000610.1:0-2361 GCA_036514375.1 Bacteroidales bacterium
TCAAAGGAGCCATCGACTTATCAAATTCGATGATGCGGGCTAAATATTTTCGCAGAACTTCTTTAACTACAAGGCTTTTTCCATGAAGTTGCGGCGTTTCTCCCTCTCTTTTAAAATACTCAGATGCAAAAGCATTTATAATACACTCATCTAAAAAAGCTTGGTTCTCATATAATTTTTCAAAATCGACATGTGAAATTGGTTTATTAAGATATGGCGTATAAATCCTTTCCATAGCATTATGTAACAGCTTTCCAAACATCGATCCTTCGATATCCTCAGTCACATCTTCTTTTTCCTGGATATGGGCAATATATCTGAAATAAAATCTCAATCTGCATTCAAGATAAGAATTTAAGGCTGTAGGTGTAAGATATTTAGATTCGTTTGAAAGTTCAGTGAAATTATTATAGAGTGCTTCCATTATCTTATCAGTCTTTGGGATAACAATCTCTTTTCCTTCTGATAGGGAGATTCTGAAATTAAGACTCTTCTCACTTACCTGAAATTCCTGTTCGTATCTTAGCTGAAAGAGGAAACGGCTCATTTCGGATGAACGGTTACCGCTTTGCGAATTATACAACAAAGCTATGTTATTTGCCCGTTGTATCAACCTATAAAAGTAATAGGCGTAAACGGCATCCTGATGTTCGATTGTAGGCAGGCCAAACCCTTTCCGAAGATTATATGGTATATAAGAAACAGCAGCTTCGCTCTTTGGCAGGACCCCTTCGTTCGCTGAAAGCACAATGACGTTGGAAAAATCAATAGTCCGAGTCTCCAGTACTCCCATTATTTGCAAGCCGGCAAGAGGCTCTCCTTTAAATGGAATAGATAAACTATTTACCATCTTTCGCAAAATCTTGATAAAGGTATTCAATTCAAGAGAAATACTGCCTTTAATAAGAATGTCATTTAGCCTATTAAGCGAAACAATGAAAGCAAACCAATATTCACTATGAAAATCAGCTTCCTGATCATCCGATTTACCAGCTTTAAGCAAGTGGGCTGTCTGTATGCCAATTTTGCTAAGGTATTCAAGAAACTCTTGTGAGGTTTGGCAATACCTGAACAAATGTTCCAGATATTCATGCTTAAATAATTCCTCGGAATTCAGAAATACACGGTTGTACTGTATAATATAATTCAACAAAGTATTGGCTTCTGAACGGCAAATAAGCTGTAAATAAGGATGGTTGAGCAAAACAGCAATATCACGATGATAAAACCACACGGTACCTTCCTTGTTTTTCCGTGCATTGCGGTGCATTGTCACAATTGCATCGAAAAAGCTGTAGACAGGAGTAAATCGCAGTGGATAACCCAACGTAACATTTACATTATGAACATCACTGGGTAGTGAAGATAGTACCGGAACCAGCAATTGTTCGTCTGACAGAACTATGGCAGTTTCGGTCAGTTTCTCATTATCTGTTCCCCAACGATTGAGAATTTCCGGAATAACTTTTGCCTGACTGATATCTGAAGGAACAGCAACAATTTCTATATTCTTATGAGAAATTAGAGAGTCATGAGGAAGATGGTTCAAAGGTTGTGGAAACATAACCAAGTTCTCGCGAAGAAAATATCCGGCCTCATGCCAAGTATTACGTATGTAATAATCATCGTAATCCCAGAAAAAATCAGCTAAATCATTCTTTTTTAAATATTTAAAAAACTCTTTCTCGCATTCATTTAGAGCGTTAAAACCAATGATTGCAAATCGTCTGTATGAAGTCCGGAAATGTTCTGAACCCGTTATTTTATCATAAACCTTCCTGTACATCATTCCTTCATAGGCAATACCTTTGGAATCTAATATTTGTCTATAATTTGTATAGATACTATAGAGAACAGTCCAAACACTTATAAAATCCTTTTTTAAAGAGGTTGACTCTTGCAACCTGATGTTCGTCCAGAATTCACGAATGATCCGTATCTGTTCTTCGGGTAAAGTAAACTGATTTTCAATTTCCTTCAGGTCGGCGAGATTCTGAAATAATTGCTTGGGATCAACCAGGTACTTATCTATATCATCAAAATCGTTTAGGAACATCTCGCCCCAACTGTAAAACTCATCGAACGATTCTTCTGTTTTCTTTTCCTTTTTATATATTAGAAACAAGTCGAACACTAAGCTTAAGGGATCACCTAACTGATAACCGCTTATGTCTTTCATTAAATCAGAAATAGTACGGACCGAAGGCATCCACAAGGGTTTGTCTATCATACCTGCCAGATGACGACTAAAAAACAGACCGGATCTCCTGTTGGGAAATACAAGACATATTTCTTGTAACTCAGACTTATAGGTCTGATAAAGGTAACCGGCAACTGATTTTAAGAAAGAATCCATATTAG
>DATBXH010000611.1:0-4522 GCA_036514375.1 Bacteroidales bacterium
GATTATTGATATTTAATTATACAGGACACGGTGGCGAAAGCGGGCTTGCCAGCGAACAAATTGTTCGCCAGAATGAAGACATAAAGCAATGGCAAAATGATAATTATCCTCTGTTTGTAACAGCTACTTGCGATTTTGCCAGGTTTGATAAGGGGCAGGGAGTCACTGCCGGCGAAGATGTATTACTTAATCCTCATGGTGGGGGAATTGCACTATTAACAACAAACCGGTTGGTTTATTCTGCACCTAATTTTGTTCTCAACCAACAATTTTATAATGTTGCCTTTGAAAAAAATGAGGATAATCCTGCTTTCAGGTTAGGAGACATTACCAAAGAAACAAAGAACAGATCTGGTATAGATATTAATAAACTGAATTTTGCATTATTGGGAGACCCTGCTTTGAGTCTTGATATCCCTCAATACAAGGTTATTACCGACAGTATTAATCATAAACCCCTGAATTTGGCAGATACTTTAAAGGCTTATAGCTCAGTTTCCATTCAAGGACACGTTGAAAATGAAATAGGGATACCAATTTCAAATTATAATGGAACTGTTGTGCCGATACTTTACGATAAACTGCGGGAAGTAACCACTCTTGCTAATGATGGAGGAACACCTTTTCAGTTTGATCTCCAGGATAAGGTTCTGTTTAAAGGTAAGGCAACTGTAAAAAACGGATCTTTTTCTTTCAATTTTATGCTTCCGCGCGATATGGATTATAATTATGGGTTTGGAAGGATAAGTTATTATGCATCAGATTCGTCTGCAGATGCAACAGGTTTTTATGATAAAGTCGTAACCGGAGGATTGAGTACGAATGTTTCTTTGGATAGCATAGGTCCCAGGATACGACTTTTTATGAATGATACCACGTTTATAAACGGTGGTATAACCGATGCATATCCCACCCTGTTAGCAAGAGTTTACGATGAGCACGGTATTAATCCCGGAGGCAACGGTATTGGACATGATATATTAGCAACCCTGGATAATGACCCTACACAGGTTTATGTTCTGAATAGTTATTTTCAGGCTGATATTGATAATTACAAACAAGGTTCGGTAACTTTTAAGTTTCCACAATTATCTCAAGGTAGCCATACTTTAACATTTAAAGTTTGGGATATTTTCAATAATTCAGCTCAGGCCGAACTTAGTTTCAATGTCAGAGGAGAGAATAGTCCATGCATTCAACGGATTTATAATTACCCAAATCCTTTTTCCAATAATACCAATATCTTTTTTGAACATAATCAGGCAGGCGATGATTTGGACATTACGGTTGAAATCTTTGGGCTGGCCGGAAATAAGATCCGCGAAATAAAAACAAAAATGTTTTCTACGGGATACACTTCAGAACCCATTGTCTGGGATGGGACCGACGAAAATGGAAATAAAATTTCAGGAGGCATATACATATATCGTATTATTTTACGTTCATTAAATGGAACAACTATAAGTTCTTCCCAAAAAATGGTTGTAATTCAACATTAAAGAAATTAATAATTATATTTGCTACACTTAAAAGAAACTGACGCAATGATTTTTAAAAAATTAACTTTTAGTATTACTATCCTTATTGTTATTCATAGTTTGAACGGTTTTTCTCAGGGAACGACCACCATCAGCACAGCAGAATTGAACGGGCAGATGAATGTAGTTCAAAGCGCTGTTCCTTTCTTAACAATAGCTCCTGATTCCCGTGCCGGCGGGATGGGAGACGTAGGAGTTGCCACAACTCCTGACATTAATTCAATGCACTGGAATCCGGCAAAATATGCGTTTATCGAAAATCAGGGAGGAGTTGCGATTTCTTATACTCCGTGGCTGCGAAATCTTGTTGGAGACATTGACCTTGCTACTGTAGCTGGATATTACAGAATAGATCAACAACAGGTTGTTGCTGCAAGTCTGGTTTATTTTTCTTTGGGAGATATTGAGTTCAGAGACAATTTGGGACAACCTATAAAACAGGGCAAACCAAACGAATTTTCTATTGATGCTACTTATTCCAGAATATTTGGAGATCATTTCAGTGGAGGTATAGCTTTCCGATACATTCGTTCCGATCTGGCTGCAGGAACGGTAGTTGACGGTGTTGGCACCAAAGCCGGTCAGGCCTTTGCGGCTGATATTTCGGCTTATTATAATAAGAAAATTAAAATCTCGGATAAAGATTCCAAAATGGCATTTGGTCTGAACATTTCTAATATTGGGACCTAAATGTCTTATACCGATGAATTAAAAAATAAGAATTTTCTTCCCACCAATTTGAGGTTAGGTGGTTCGTTAACTATGGATTTCGATAGTTATAACTCCATGATGTTTGCTTTGGATTTTAATAAACTTTTAATTCCGACTCCTCCTTATGTTGTTCAATCAAAAGAAGGTGGAGACTCACTGGTAAATAACAAGCGTGTAATTATTGGTAAAGAGTCAGATGTGTCTGTAGTTACCGGTATGATACAGTCATTCTACGATGCACCTGGAGGGTTTCAGGAAGAAGTGAAGGAAATTAACTATTCCCTTGGTCTGGAATACTGGTATCGCAAGCAATTTGCTATTCGTTCAGGCTATTTTCACGAATCGCCGACCAAAGGGAACCGTAAATATTTTACATTCGGTGCCGGATTGAAATTAAATGTTTTCGGACTTGATTTTTCATACCTTGTTCCTACGGCAGCTAATAATCCGCTTGCCAACACCCTTAGGTTTACATTAACTTTTGATTTCGATTCATTCCGAAAATTAAAGAACCGGTAGCATGAAATTCAGGGTTGGACTGGGTTTCGATGTTCATCCGCTTGTCGAAGGTCTTCAGTTTACATTGGGAGGCATTAAAATTCCTCATTCAAAGGGTTCATTGGGGCACTCAGACGCCGATACTTTGATTCATGCGATTTGTGATGCATTGCTCGGTGCTGCCAATTTGGGCGACATCGGAGTACATTTCCCGGATACTTCTCCTGAATTCAAAGGAATTGACAGTAAACTGTTACTGGATCGAACAGTACAATTAATCAGAGAGAAAGGCTATTCCATTTCGAATATCGACTCCACGGTGTGTTTACAACGTCCTAAAATAAAACCATTTATTTCTGAGATGCAGGAGATTCTGGCAAAAACAATGCAGATTCCGGTGGAAGATATTTCAATAAAAGCGACTACCACGGAAAAATTAGGTTACGTGGGACGAGAAGAAGGTATTGCTGCTTATGCGATTGCCCTGATTTGCAAAGATTGATCAATTATATCTTGGCTAATAATTGTCGGCAGCGGCTTTTTATTGCGGCTGATTCATGGTTTGAAAGTTCTTCCAGGATCAGCCGCAACTCATTTTTCAGATCCGGTTCCTTTTCTGCTATATTATACAGAACCTGCATACTGTGAACTTTTACTGCTGGTGGTTCATTCCTGGAAAGAAGCCATTGATAACAAACATCATAAAGTTTTCCTTCCGTCGAAGGTGGAATTTCGTTATCTGCAATGTATTTCAACAGATTTCTTCTTGTACCGGGGTGATCAAATTTTTCTATTTGTGATATAATTCTTTTGAGATAAGGTTTTAAAAGATCCGGGTATTTGTCTGTTACAGCAGTAATAACCCACGATGCGCGTTGAGGTAAAGGCGGTTTTCCTGAAAAAACGAGATCAACCAACGTTTTAAACAAATGAGTATCGCTCCCAATATAATTGGCAATATAATCTGCATTGCGACGTGACATTTCAACCATTAACTGCTCTGAAATATTCATTTAAGCGAATAAATTAAATAATAGTCTGATGTTTAAATATGTAACTACAAGCCCAATAATGACTAATAAAAAGAAAGTCCATTTGGTATTGGCATATTTCCCCATCACTTTCTTTGACGAAGTTAAATACAATTGCAGGAAAATAGTGAAAGGTAACTGCATGCTCAGAATCATCTGTGAAATAATTAGGCCTTTAAACGGGTCGCTAATAAAAAAGATGATTATCGTAGCACTGATCAATGAGATATACATACCTAACCTACTATGATTGTCTTTAAAATCAAGTGGCTCTCCAAAGAAACCGGCAAAAATGGATCCGCCTGCCATACCCGAAGTAATTGTAGAAGAAATTCCTGACAACAATAGCGCAAATGCGAAAATTAAAGAAGAAGCCTTGCCCAGTAAAGGAATGAGCATATCTTTTGCTTGCTGTAGCTCTCCAACCTGAACCTGATGTTTATAAAAGGTCGCTGCTGCCATAATGATCATGGCGCTGTTAATTCCCCAGCCAACAATCATCGAAAGCAGAGTATCTGCAAATTCAAACTTTAATTGCTTTCTTATGATATTCTCGTCTTTCAGATTCCATTGTCGGCTTTGTATTATTTCGGAATGAAGAAATAAATTATGAGGCATCACTACAGCCCCCAATACGCTCATAACTATCACGATGGCCCCGTTGGGTATAACAGGGTTTACCCATCCGACCACTGCATCTTTCCAGCTAACATCTGCAATTACTAATTCATAAATAAAAGAGAT
>DATBXH010000612.1:0-2270 GCA_036514375.1 Bacteroidales bacterium
GAACCACCTGATCTTTACTCTGGCGAATGATCAGATTATTAAAATCTTCTTCGGAAACTAACCTGCCGTAAGTTTTGACAATTAGTTCGGTGGAATTTCCTCTGATTTTTCCTCCCGGTAATTCCACATTTTCCCGTTGCACTGCATCGTAGATATCCTGGGCAGTGATGTTGTATGCGGCCATTTTATCGGGATTAAGCCATAATCTCATGGCCGGCCTTTTTTGACCATAAAGATACACGGCACTTACTCCTGGTATGGTTTGGAATTTTTCCTGAAGAATATTTTCAGCGTAATCACTTAGTTCGTAAGCAGTCATTGTGGTACTTTGAACAGCCAGGGTAATAATCGGATCGCTGTTTGCATCCGCTTTACTTACTACAGGCGGAGCATCTATATCCTGTGGTAAGGAACGGAGAGCCTGGGAAGTTTTATCTCTCACATCGTTGGCTGCTTTTTCAAGATCCGCACCAACATTAAATTGTACAGTAATATTACTACTTCCTACTGAAGATGAGGAAGATATTGATTTCACGCCTTCGATTCCATTGATTGCTTTTTCTAAAGGTTCGGTTATTTGCGATTCAATGATTTCCGCATTTGCGCCAGCGTATGATGTTTGTACATTTATAGTTGGAGGGTCGATAGCCGGATATAACCGTACTCCCAGGAAATTATAGCCTACCACCCCAAAAAGGATAATGATAAGGCTCAAAACAATGGAAGTAACCGGGCGTTTTATAGCGAAGTCGGAAATGGTCATATTGTATCTCTTTTTACTTTTGAAAACCTTAAATCAGCACCAGGCCTAAGAAACAGGATACCTGTTGTTATAATGGTATCACCATTTTCAATACCACTTAATACTTCTACTTTGGAAGCTGTCCGAATTCCAGTTTTAATCGTCACAAACTTTGCTTTACCCTGTTTGCTTACTATCAGTCGTTTATCTCGTTCCTGAGGAATGATTGATTGTGTTGGAACTAACAACGCCTGTTTGTTTTCGTCTAGCCTGAGTTCTACATTAGCAAAGGCTCCTGGAATTATACTGGCAGATTGACTCTTTACAATTGCCCTGGAATTAAGATTTCGGGTAGAGGTTTCAATGCCTTGTTCTGTTGCCATTACTGTCGCATCATATTTCTTTTCATCACCCTGAACAGTGAATTTCAATTTAGTTCCTGGTTTAATTCTTCCACTATATTTTTCAGGGACACTGAAGTCCAGTTTTAACTGTTTTATATCACGAATCGTAACAAGCGCAGTCGACGGAGTTACCTGTGCGCCAAGGCTGATATTCCGCAAACCAACTGTTCCATCAAAAGGAGCACGTATTTTAGTTCTTCCAATCTGAACATTTAAAACTTCGATATCAGCTTTAATAGAACTGACTTGTAATTGAGCCTGGTCAAAATCAGATTTGCTAATTCCCTCCACTTTAATTAATTCGCTTTGTCTATTTAGGTTTTCTTCTGCAATTTTCAATTCGGCCTGAGCTTTTTGAAGTTGTGCCTGTAAATCACCATTAAAGAGCTCAATTAGTACTGTTCCGCATTTTACATCCTTTCCTTCGGGTAAATTTATGGAAACTACCCGTCCTGAAACTTCAGGCATTAAAACAGTCTCTTCAAAGGGTTTCAGAGTTCCGGAAACTGTTATTGTCTGATCCAGAACAGTGGGAGTTACGATGTATCCTTCAACCCTTAAACCACTTAATTTTTGTTTAGCGCTTCTTGTTTCAGAAGTCTTCGAATGACACGATATTACACTGATCACCAAAAAGAATGTGCCAGTTAGATGCAATAGTTTAAGTTTCATATATAAGTTTCAAAAATCAAAAGTCGGATATAAAATTAAAGTATTTCTTAAGAATATTCTTAAAATTAAAAATCATCCCGCAAGCAACGGTCTTTTGAAAGACGACTTTATCATCAAAAATCATACCAAGAAACAATATTTTGAAGTAAATTTTTTAGAAAAATAATAGAAGATTGCTTATTTTGATATACTTTGAAATGAACCAGATGCTTAAATCAGAAAAATAAAATAGCACGGAGTATTGTCTGGTAAGTAGAGATAGTTTAAATTTGTATTTCATAATACGACACTATGAGATTACTGAGACATGATCAGGACAACAACCTCATTTCAGTAAAGACCTATGACTGTTGTGCTCATGTGTATGAGCAATCGTTCATGGATATGTCTCCGTACAAAAATACAGTAGATGAATTCTGCAATTTATTACCTTCCGTAAAGTCAAAAATACT
>DATBXH010000613.1:0-2496 GCA_036514375.1 Bacteroidales bacterium
TAAACAACCTCAATAACAGCCACTATCCCAAGATTTACGCTTGTTACCCATAAATGAGGTTGCTGCAGTGCCCATGCCAGCGCAAGAATGGTGGCAGTAAAAAGGATGACCTGCAGTACAATACGGACATAGAAATATTTATAAACCATATCGTTTTATTTTTTCGTATAGAGTTGAACGGTTAATCCCCAAAGCTTTGGCTGCATGACTGAGGTTATTCTGATACTTATCAATTGCGGCATTAATCAATTGCTTTTCGTTTTCCTGAAGGTTATAATTCTCGCTGGTGCGTGCGTTGGCTTTCCGCACATTGAACATAAAATCAGCTTCCTCCAGAGAGCACGAATCACTCAAAATGACTGCCTTTTCTATAATATGCTTTAATTCCCTGACATTGCCGGGCCAGCTATATTGAACCAGCTTATCGAGAGCCTGAGGGTTAATGGAAGTACAGGTTTTACCATATTTTTCACAATATTTCTTTAAAAAGAAAATAACCAGCGACGGAATATCCTCTTTCCTGTCTCTAAGCGGAGGAAGTTCAATTTGAATGGTATTGATACGATACAATAAGTCCTCCCGAAAAGTTTTATCATCCACCATGGCATACAACTGAGCATTGGTGGCAGAAATAAGCCGGACATCAAAATTTACCTTACGGGAACTGCCCAATGGCGTCACTTCTCTATTTTGCAAGGCGGATAAAATCTTCGACTGCATAGGCATGGAAAGATTTCCTATTTCATCCAGGAAAAGCGTTCCTCCTGAAGCAATTTCAAAACGTCCGGGTTTATCTTCCTTTGCATCGGTGAAAGCGCCCTTTTTATAACCAAAAAGTTCACTCTCGAAAAGCGATTCCGGTAAAGAAGCAAGATCAACAGTCACAAAAATCTCCGAGGAACGTGATGACTGCCTGTGAATCTCACGGGCAATGACCTCTTTACCCGTACCATTCTCACCAAGGATAAGGATATTGGCATCGGTCTTGGCTACCTTTTCAATAGTTGTAAAAACCTTTTGCATGGCTGCTGATTTGCCAATGCACACATCGTAATTGGCAGCATTTTTTTCTGTAAGGTGCTTCTGCTTGTTCTTCAGGGAAGTTATTTCCATTTTGGATTCTCTGATCTTCATAGCATTTAGAACGGAAGAAAGAATCTTTTCTTCGTCCCATGATTTCTGTATGAAATCAATAGCACCCTCACGCATCGCTTTAACGGCAAGTTCAACATCACCAAATCCAGTGATTAGAACAATAGTTGCTGTTGAATCGACTTCGAGCACACGTTTCATCCAGTATAAACCTTCATTCCCGGAATTAACACCAGCGGTAAAGTTCATGTCCAACAGAATAAGATCAAAGTTGTTATTCTGAATGGTCGATAATAACTGGTTAGGATTTTTCAGTGTCACTACCTCACCCACATGAGGGGTCAGGAACATTTTCAATCCCATGAGCAGCTCTTCGTTATCATCGACAATTAAAATGCGGGCCTTTAGTTTCATGGTTCTGTAATAATTAAGCAGTTAGATGTTAAGTTAGTTTCGTTTTACAAAGATTATGATTTATGAGGTAAAAACAGACAAGCGTGTTGGAGTTTCCGACACCTAATTTTACTTTAAATTATATAAAATAATGTCAGATAATCGATTATTAATTATGGCACACAAAATGAATATGGATATGTAATTTTATCTGTTACCTATGGTAAAAATTAACTACATACCGTTACATGCACAAATAGGATTATCCATAGGTGCCCTTGCCCTCCGGATACCAAAAATATTTATAAAAGTCTCGGAGCTCTTATTAAAGGTTTATATCTTCAAATTTAAAAATGTCTTATGCTAAAGAATTATTTCATCATATTGTACCGGAATCTTCTTCGGCAGAAGATGTATGCTGTTATCAATATCCTGGGCTTATCCATAGGATTGACATGCTGCATTTTGATCGGGTTATATGTAGTGAATGAATTCAGTTACGACAGGTACCAAAAAAACAGCGACAGGATATACCGGATTGTTTTGCACGGAAAATTTGGAACAACTGAGCTCGATGGACCTGTTGCTCCATCTCCTCTTTCAGAAACCCTGATGCATGACCTTCCCGAAGTTGAAAAAGCATTCCGGATACGGCCCTATGGATCCCAGGCTATTGTTTATGACAACAAACTATTTTATCAGGAGGATTTCTTTTATTCGGATTCAACGTTATTAAGCGAATTCAGCTATAAATTCCTGGAAGGTGATCCCTCAAAAGCATTAAACAGGCCCAATACCGCAATAATTACAAGAGAAGTGGCCGAAAAGTATTTCGGTTACCAAAAAGCACTCGGCAAAATCATCTTCCTCAAATACCTTAACCAAAACTACGAAATTACAGGTGTAGTAGAAAACTTACCTGTAAATACCCATTTTCACTTCAAGATACTGGCATCCCTAGGCTCACTGGAAGACTCAAGAAGTGCTTTCTGGCTTAGCAATAATTACTTT
>DATBXH010000614.1:0-5170 GCA_036514375.1 Bacteroidales bacterium
AATGGTCGCTGATACCAATTATTTCAGCATGATGCACGGATGCCACAAATTCGACCGTCTGATTAGGAACAATGGCCGAATCGCCGCTTGAAAACGTAGTATGAATATGTAAATCCTGATCGAGCATAAGAATGCAATAAAAATAAAAATGCAATGATACGAAATACCTGCTTTCTTTCACCAGGGGCCGGGCGAATTAATGTTTTCTTTACATTAAAATCAACGTGCAACTATATTGAGTTCAAATATCTGGTGAGAACAATTCAAAAATCTTCATTCGCTACTCCTTGTTCGCAGATCAAAGAGATGTAAGAACGAGGATTAACGGTTGTTGATGGAAGATTGTTAATCCGTTCCCAGATTCAGCTTTTGAGGTTTAAAAAGACAACTTTTCAATATCCTGGTGATTATTCCAAAAACGAAGTAATTCAATATGTTGATTATCTATGATTTTATAAAATAATGTAATTTGTGGTCGTAGAACACATCGTCGGATTCCGGGCATATCTGTTACCTGATAATCTATTTCCCCTTGTTTCAGAATAAATTCGATTTCATCAACTTCGTCAATAAAATTCTGAGCTTCTTTCTCGGACCATCTTGTAAGCAAATAGTCGATGTTATCATAATAATCTTTCCGGGCAAACTTATTCCAGATAATCTGCCTCATTTGAACTTTAATTGCGGATACTTCTTTTGCGCATCCTTCATCACTGACTCGTGAGTAAAAGTTTCACCTTTTTTGCTGGATTCCGATGCTTCCTCAACAGCATTTCGTTCTTCATTGGTCAATGTGTATTTTTCAGTGGGTGTCAGCAGGGGTAAAAGCGCATGATAAAGCCTTTCAAGTTCCGTATCTTTTAAATTATCTATTTTCCTGAACAGGTCCAGTTTTATTTCCGCTGTATTCATAAACGCCATGTTTTTGACAAATTTAACAATTAAACTTCATTTTCACAGTTATTTGAATAGTGATATTCAAACTTCTCCCTTTTTTATAAAGGTTTAACAGGGAAAACCTTCGTCCAACTGCTTCGGCTTTTAAACTATAGTAAACTAAAAATTTTTAACGGTTTTTACGCGGATTCTGATGGGTATCGAACACCCTGTTAACATAAACGATTGGCTTTGTCTTACTTATTCTATATGTAATTTTAATATCTCCTTCAATTAGCTTCTTATAACCTCGGTTCAAATGCGAAAACTCTTCATCAACTGCGCCCATTCTAACAAATTTCTTATCGGATAACATATCGACTCTTTCGAGTAAAAGAAGAACTAATTCAAAGGCTTTTTCTTCTCCTAAGACTTCGATATTAAAGGAATAAATTTTGCGTAAGCTTTTGTTGCCCTTGTTGTCCAGTTTATTTGGTATGTCTCCAATTGTGGACCTCTTGTTTTAATACCGTGTGAGATATTATGTTCCCTTTTTTAATGTCTTCTTCTGATTCTTCTATTAAAGATTCGTTATAAAGAATTAGCATTCTATCGTATATTTCATTTATAGCAGGTTCTTTTATCTCGTGCAAGTGACTATGAATAAAGTCCCTTTTTTCAATTGCATTCATAATTTCCATTCTTTTAACGCTTACAAATTTAGCGATTAAACTTTAGTTTTGGTCCTGTTTTAATGGATGATATTTGTAAATATCTACTTCTAATTCTTCTATGCATGTTTGGCGGTTATCGATCGGTAGTGATCCTCCCTCGGCGTTGCATTTATCCATGGCAGTAAATGCTACCGGGATATTCGGACGAAGGTTTTCCTTCGTCCATCTGCTCCGGCTTATAAATTAGGGCAAACAGGGGGGTAGGGCAACTTAATTTTTCTTTACGACTTTCTTTTGTATTAAATAGCCTATAATAATTAAAAAATGTAATGTGGTAAAAATTAAATTATAAAACCACCATGCCATTACAGCCCCTCCCTCTCTTTGATAAAAAAGTCCATAATAGAAATATGCACTATATAAGGTAAATAAAAAGATATTGATGAAAAAAAAGATTCTACTATACCTAATAGTAATAACAATAGAAATTAATGTTAAAATCGAAATAAAATAAATAATATTATCAAAATCCATTATACAATAATTTTTCTGAATCCTTTAATTTTGATTTATTCCCCATTCATCTCAGTTTTGTAAAAAAGCAAGGCAAGAGGCTAGGTACATTAGACATCCCTTGTTCGGTCTTGCATTTATTCACTGACGTTCTCACCGCTTCTTAAGGATAATTTATCACCCAGTTAGTCAGCTTAAGATCGTCCAAACTTAGGTCATAACGTCTTAAAACTTTATAACCCTTCTTTATATCGTCCCAAGAATACTTTTTCAAAGTGTCCGAATGAAAAATAAATAAACTTAAGGTGTCAGCTGGTAGAAATTTTTGGAAAATCTCCTCCCATTTTACTTTCCCATTATACAGAATTGCTTTTTTACCTGGCGCGATAATGACATCACTAAAAATATTATTAACAGGCAAGGTAGTGTCGGGATAAGCTGTTGTAGCGTAACCATCACCAAGAGCCAAATAATACCTTACAGCATATGAAGCATTGTTAACTAAAGATAGTGGATAGTCTTTATCGGAAGCAATGTCTCTACACTTTGTAAAACTTAACATTGACAATAAAATAATCAAATAATTTATCTTCATAATTTTACCTCCTATCAGTTCCAGGATAATACGTTTCAGCGGTTATTTATTCGCTGTAAAACTCCTTAAACTTTTTTTACTTCGCAATTGTCGTTGTAAACGATTGATAAAAAAGGCACGCGTCACAGACAGCGCGCCAACCGTCATCTCTTATTATTTGGAATATCAGGTAGAACCAGGGACAATTTGTAATTCAGCTCAATTCTCTGACTTTTTATACTCCTCCCTGGAACTGCAATAAACCCTATCCTTTGGGCGGGGTTGTCTTGTCGTCCTTATCAGTGTGGCTGGCAGCTACCAGGTTATATTTCTGGATGAGTACATTCAGCGCTCTGATAAGGGGATCGTATGAGGCATCGCCGGCAATGGTTGCACGGGATTCGATATGGGTTACCAGCTCTCTGAAGTATGTGATGGAAGATTTCCGAAGTTCGATGAACTTTATATCTTCCTTAGTTGCATTTTCACCTGTACGGGTGAGGTATACTTCATTAAACAGGTTATTCGATGTTTTCAGCTCTTCGACCCAGGCAGTGAGGTTAAGTTTTACAATAGCGGCTGCCAGTACGGTATCTGCAGTCCAATCCTTGGCAAGGCTCGTGACGGTAATGGTTTCTGCCTCGTAATTGAGCTTATAGATTTTCTTACCGTATTTGTCAAAACTGGCTACGATAGCCACTGCAGCATCCTGGGTAGCCTGTTCGAAATGATAAATCAGGGCTTCGGCATATTTACGAATACCAATAATATAGTCATCGCGCCGATGGTCCAGCTCAATAACTTTGTCAGTAAAACTACTGCCTTGCGTTATTTTAAAGATAGCGGAAAGTCTGGTGGATTCTTTTGACAGATTATTGGTCTGCACCGCTAGCTGTAAAGTTTCTGCTTTTTGTTGTTTACAGATGCCAAGGACATCGGCAAAAAACTGCACGATTTCGCTGTTGCGAAATTTTCGAAATAAAGGTTTTAAAATCATGAGGAGTCAGGTTTAAATTAAACATATGATAGTAAATTATTCCAATAAACTGATTTAGAGGTTTTGTTACCCTAAAAATAAAGCTTATTCTACATACCTACGAAAATCATGCCATATTATTTTATAACAAGTTAAGAACATTTGTTATACTTTATGGAAATTTAGTAAACGAAGTCCTCCTCGATGCAATTTTTTTTCAGAAGCCGTCCCGAAGGTTTCTGCATACTGCATTTTATTCAGGACATCGTCCCGAAGGTTTCTGCACTTGAGATTTTCTTGCCGACATCGTCGTGAAGGTTTCTGCATAGTGAATTTTCTTCAGAACATTGTCCCGAAGGTTTCTGCATACTGCAATTTTCTTCCGGACGCCGTCCCGGAGGTTTCTGCACTCCGCATTTTATTCGGAATACCGTCCCGGAGGTTTTGTAATGCTGTTTTTGTTAAATTTATAAACTAAAGAAAAAGAACCCGGTAGGGCCTGCCTCGCCGTCAGGCGGGGTTTCATTATTGTAGTAAGATGAGTTTGAAAATGATTTATCCGACGCACGAATCATCGTGAGAGATGTGATGAACAGGGCTGCGTCGAAAGAGAATACTCTATATTGGCGCATTGCATTGCGGCGTATGAACGTTTAATCACCGGCAATGTACACTTGTGCGCGGAGAAAACCTCTTAACCATGTACAGTATTCTTGCTTCGAAATTGTTATTACAAACGACGGTTAAGAAAGGCACGCGTCGCAGACAGCACGCCAGCAGTCTCCTTTTATTGGTTGAAACATCCGGGTGAACCGAGAGGAATATTCACCTATCCAAAAACAATTTCTCAAATATTTTCAAAACTATTTCTATATTTGTGGTAATTAAATACCGAAATATTTCTATGGCCAAATTGTTTAATATGTCCGATGCATCTTCCATCGCCATTCATGCAATGGTGATGGTGGCAAAATCAGGATCTCCGTTAAATGTGATACAGATTTCGGATGCAACAAAAACATCCCGTCATCACGTGGCCAAAGTAATGCAGCGTTTGGTAAAGGATGGATTTATTAATTCGCAACGCGGCCCAACCGGAGGTTTTACCTTGAAAAAGCCGGCAGGCGAAATCACTTTTCTTGATGTATATGAATCTATTGAAGGCAAAATAGAGATTCACAAATGCATGTTCGACACACCTGTTTGCCCCATGAACAGTTGTATCATGAACAACATTACCCAGAAAATGTCCGAAGAGTTTGTCCAGTATCTCAAGGACCAAACCCTTGCCAAGTACATCTGACCCTTAAAATTATACACTTAATGACCGAAAATTTTATGACAGACTTCAATTTAAGCATTCAAATACTTAAATAATTTAAACCAGAATATCATCAGTTTATCATATAAATAACTTATTTTAATGAAAAGAGAAATTATTGAAATAGACGAAGAGAAATGTAACGGATGCGGCTCCTGTGTACCGAATTGTCACGAAGGAGCCTTACAGATCATTGACGGAAAAGCAGTACTGATAAGCGATTTAATGTGCGACGG
>DATBXH010000615.1:0-2130 GCA_036514375.1 Bacteroidales bacterium
CAGTAAAAATTCATCTTAAGCAAGGGAACCTGTCCATTATTGGAGGATCAGAAAAGGATATATATGTGACCTCATTGAGACTGAATGGGAAGGAATATAACAAAACCTGGATTCCCTTAAGCAGTGTTATAAATGGAGGTGAACTCGAATTTAAATTGTCTTCCATGCCTGATAAATTTTGGGGAACCGGAACGGAACCTCCTTCATTCAGATAACCCAGTCAGGGATTATTTAACAATTGATCATTCTATTGAGCTAACCAAGCTCTCAACTTTTTAGGAGCTTGGAATAGGTATCATTTTTATTCATACAACGAATAGGTGACATTTTTATTTCGCCCTCTAGATGTATTTCTGTTTTTTGTGCTCTATAAATAGGCGTCATATTAATTTGAATCAATTGATGAAAAGAAAAGATCTTGTATTTATCGGGATAACAGTCTTTTGGGTTTTTAGTTTGGCCAAGGGTCAGGATAAACAACCTGCTGATTATGTTAATCCGTTTATTGGTGCTAGTACCAATACTGAAAAAGCGGGTGCTTACCACGGGCTCGGCAAAACATTTCCCGGGGCAGCAACTCCGTTTGGATTGGTTCAGCTCAGCCCTAATACGGTTACTGGTGGCGACAACGGTTCAGGGTATAGTTATGAACACACCAGTATTGAAGGGTTTGCTTTTACACAGATGAGTGGTGTGGGTTGGTTTGGTGATTTGGGTAATTTTTTGGTTATGCCAACCGTGGGAAAACTAAAAACCAATGCCGGAAGAATAGACCATCCTGAGGAAGAAGGTTACCGATCCGGATATTCCAAAACAGATGAGAAAGCCAGTGCCTGGTACTATGCCGTTACGCTCACCGATTATCAAATCAGGGCGGAATTGACGGCAGCACCCCATAGTGGCATACTGCGATTTACCTTTCCTGAAAATAATCAGTCAAGGATTCAAATAGATTTGGCCAGACGCGTTGGCGGAACATCTGTTCTGCAATATATTAAAGTAGTGGATGAAAATACGATCCAGGGATGGATGAAATGCACTCCCGAAGGAGGCGGTTGGGGGAATGGCGACGGTAAAGCCAATTACACCGTTTATTTCTATGCACAGTTTAGTAAGCCTTTAAAAAAATATGGGGTGTGGAGCGCGGATATTCCTGATACAGCAAAACGTAAAAGGGAAAATGTAGAAAGCAACCTGTATCAGGAACGTATATCGAAGTCTGTTATTATAAGGAATATAAAAGAAAAAGAAGGTAAACACTTAGGTTTTTTTACAGAGTTCCCAACTACTGTGAATGAACAGATACTTGTTAGAACAGGCATTTCCTTTGTAAGTATGGAAGGGGCTAAGAAGAACCTCCAGTCAGAGATAAACGATTGGAATTTTGATAGGGTACATCAACAGGCTGTGGGCTTGTGGAACAAGGCATTAAGTAAAATTACCGTGCAAGGAGGAAGTGATGAAGATAAAACTATCTTCTATACAGCGCTGTACCATACCATGATCGACCCCCGGGCCTTTGCAGATGTTGATGGCAACTATCCCGGAGGTGACAATAAAATTCATACCTCTGCTACATTTACGAAACGCACCATTTTTAGTGGTTGGGATGTTTTCCGCAGCCAATTTCCACTTCAAACATTGATTAATCCTTCCGTTGTCAACGATATGATTAACTCTTTGGTAGAATTGGCTGATGAAAGCGGGAAACATTACCTGGAGCGTTGGGAGTTTCTTAATTCTTACAGCGGATGTATGATTGGGAACCCCGCGGTTTCGGTTTTATCAGATGCTTATGCCAAGGGAATAAGAGGTTACAACATTTCTAAGGCTTATCAATTTGCACTAAATACCTGCGAAAAGTTCGGAAATGGTGAAAAAGGATTTACATCTGCTCCTTTTAGTGTTTCTAATACTCTTGAGTATGGGTACTCCGAGTGGTGTTTGTCCAGAATGGCAAATTATTTGGGAAAGAAGGACGATGAGGTTAAATATGCCAGAAGGGCATTGAGTTATAAAAATATTTTTGATACCACGATGCATTGGTTCAGGCCTAGAAATGAAGATGGCACTTGGGAACCTTGGCCTGCCGAGGGCCGTTTAAAAGAATGGTATGGTTGCATTGAAAGT
>DATBXH010000616.1:0-5397 GCA_036514375.1 Bacteroidales bacterium
AAACTGGCGCAATTCATCTTCGGTAGGTGTCTGGCCTCCCATTTTTTCCATCAAGTCCTGTAACCAGCGCAGTACTTCCTGATTGGCCAAACCATGCAACGGACCGGCTAAGCCATTAATCATTGCAGAATTTGCCAGGTAAACATCCGATAGGGAACTTCCAACCAAATGGGCCGTATGCGCACTTACATTACCGCTCTCGTGGTCGGCATGAAGGATAAAATGCATACGCGATACATCGTCATAAGGTCCATCGATACCCATCATGTGAGCGAAGTTTCCGCCCATGTCCAGATTGGGGTTCGACTGAATACGTTTGCCTCCGCGGTATTGTTTGGCATAAATATACGTTGCGATTTCAGGCAGTTTGGCGAGAAGATTAAGTGCATCCTCATAATAAGGATCCCAGTAATCGAGTTTGTTAAGTCCTGCTTTGTACTTCTTGTTAAAAAAAGATTCGCGGTTCATGGTGAGGATAGCCGACGAAAACATGGCCATGGGATGACTAATAGATGGAAAGGCATCTATTACCTCATACACATAACGCGGTAAGATACGTCGTTTGCTAAATTCATCAACCACTTCCATCACTTCGGCCTCGGTAGGAATATCGCCTGTGAGTAACAAATAAAAAGCGCCTTCCACATAAGGCATTTCTGCGCCTTTGGGCCTGGGCAGCTTTTCAAAAATTTCCTTCAGCGTGTATCCTCTATACCGTATCCCTTCCATGGGATCCAAATATGAAATGTCGGTAATCAGACATTTCAGGTCTCGCATACCACCTATCGCCTTGGATATGGTGACATCATCGATGACCAATTCGCCATATTCATTTAATAAACGGTTTATCCTGGGTCGCCAGGACTCAATCTTCTCCTGTAATTTTTCTTTCAGTTTAGTCATATTCAGTAATTAAAACCTTTTTGAGCCATATGGCTAATATGCGATATTAACAAAGTTAACATTTAAATGTTTTACAGCAGAAATTTGAAGAAATATATTTTTCGATAAAACAAATTGGCCAGCACTCCTTTAAGCATAAGCGCCGGCCAATTACGTATCATCAGAGATGCTTTGTCAGTTAAGGATGTGTGGGAGGTACATTGCTCTCTATAAAACGCTGCAGCTTATTCTTGCTGTCACTAAACGTCAAACAGTCGTATAGCAAATAATTTTTATCCAGGTTCAGTATCCGGGGATACAAAAGCTGGATCACATCCAGGCGATCGTTGTCAAACGAAAATTTAGAGGTAAGTTTGACCACCTGGTCAATCAGGAAATAGTTGCTCATGGCCGAAGTACTGATAATTTTTTTCTTATCCTGGGCAAAAGGAGTTCTTTCCACCATGCCCATCAACTGATCGAAATCCTGCTGATCCATGGGCGATACACGAGCAGCCTCTCTAACCCTGTCGCGATGCTCATCGCGATCATTATCACGGTCCCGGATATTATCATGATCCCGTCTCAAAGCACGCTCCCTCTCATCGAGTGCCCTTTCGCGTTCGTCCAGCATTTTCTCTCTTTCCCTGAGCGATTTTTCCCTTTCTTCTATCCCGCTTCCCAGTTGATTCACCAACTGAACCACATCGTCAAGGCGGCGCTGGGCATCGAACCGTTCCCTGGTACGCATATGCGAAAAATAGAACTGATCGATCGAATCGAGCTTCATGACAATCAGATCTTTCGTTGATAAAGGTCTGCGCCTCTCATCTCGTTGGGCGTTAGTAAATGCAGCGCCTGCAAAAAACAATACAATCATCATTTTTACCATTTTCCCGCTCATCATATCACCGTTTTTAAATTCGACACTAAAGGCTTACATAACAGCTACAAGTTGGTAAAAATATATCATTAAAAAAAGTTCCGGATTTTGTTTTCCGTTTAAAAACAAAGGCAGATAACTCCTCTTTTCATCTTCTCAACAACATATCCTGAAGAAGAAAAAAGCATTTTTTTGCCCAAAAACTGTCCGGATTTTAAAAAAAATTAGTTTTTTTTCAAAAAACCGAGAAGTTTTGCACGATTTTTGATAAGATTAGGAAAAAACAGAGAAAAAACAATAAACCCCCAGGTTAACATTTTTACAGGGGTGTTTCAGCGCAGAAACAAACAGGAGAGTTTGCCCGAAGGAAGAATAAAGAAAGGGCATTCGTTGGAAGGAAGAGATCATTTAGCGGAATTTTCGGCCGGCATTACATGAAGCAGGATGCATAAATCATCATCACTGTAAAGAATTCCGCAAAAACAGGAGTTTTGACTATATCGGCCACTGACAAGGCCATTAAAACAGGTGTTTGGAAGCAATCCCTACAGAAGATTGGACCAAATTATTTGATTGGATGCAATCTGCTGAAGAGAATTACAACGAATCATTTGATTATATACAATCTGCAGAAGAAGATTGGACCAAATCAAATGATTTGACTCAATCTGCAGAAGAGAATTACATAAAATCATCTGATTATATGCAATCCGCAGAAGAGGATTGGACTAAATCAAATGATTTGATACAATCTGCAGAAGAGAATTGCACCAAATCATTTGATTTGATACAATCTGCAGAAGAGAATTACACCAAATCATTTGATTTGATATAATCTGCAGAAAGGAATTGCACCAAATCATTTTTTTGACCGCGCTCGCTGAATAAAAACTATTTAAAATGAATTATTTAAAGTATAAATATGATCGTTACTAAACATAATTATTAATCCAAAAATCATTGAATTATGAAAACATGGTATTATCTTCAGGATCCTTTTCTTATTGCCACTGAACACAGTCTATTAACTGCTATGGGCATTAGTACCTATCACGACAGTGCCTTGTTCACCTCCAAGGGCGATCCCTTTTGTCTTGGTTTGTACAATTCGTATCATCCGTTGCATCTGGCCTTTAAAGCATCGTACGATGTATGGATTTCGCAAGGTGGTTCGCAGCAGGGTGAAACGCTGAACCTGAACCAGTTGTTGCATTTACTGGCCGCTACTAAAATTCAGGAGTGGGACATTAAAATCCAAAGCGTTTATCCGCGCCAGACACCTGAATATAAAAAGCTGCTGCCCAATCGCAGAAAGCCCTTTCAGAGAGGTGGGCAAACCGAACGCATTCATGCCGTGCAGGCGCTGGATATAGCCATTGGCACGAATGAGAAGCTGACTGCCCTGAAAACGGATGTTGATACGTTCTATACGCAACTCGATACGGCCCTGAATGTCCAAAAAGGCAGCTTCAGTACCACCAAAAACATGAGCAGCGGACTCGAGCTTGCCAGGGTTGCCATGTGCACAGGCATGTATGCCGACCTGGGAGCTCTTATCCAAAAATTTGCTGCCACCCCGGGTGTCATCGAACAATATTTCGATCTCCAGGCGATACGCAGGTCGCAGCAAGTGTTGTTTACCGGGCACGTTAAAGCCGGAGAAATATACACCATTGTAAAACATACCTTCGGCCAGGACGATGAAATATGGCTGTCGAACCCGGGCCAGACACCGTTAACCTTTTATCTGGCTGAAATAAAAGGAAGCAAACCCGACAGTACAGCCATCACCCTCAACGCAGGTCAGGAAACCGTACTGGCCAGCGCCCTGGGCAAACTCACCAATACTTTCCTCACCGTATATAATCCCGGTAGTGTGATAACCGGGGAGTTTGAGGTGGAGTTGATATAAGGGGATATTCTTATAAGAGGTTGAAACAAAAAACCCTGTCAGCGTTTAGAACGCTGACAGGGTTTGTAATCACGAATATAACTTATTCTCTTATTTCTTATACCCATAAATAGCCAAATCGCCAAGCTCTTCCTCGATACGGAGGAGTTGGTTGTATTTAGCCATACGGTCCGAACGGCTTAATGATCCGGTTTTGATTTGTCCGGAGTTAGTAGCTACGGCAATGTCGGCAATGGTAGCATCTTCAGTTTCGCCGGAACGGTGCGATGTAACTGAAGTGTAACCGGCACGGTGAGCCATCTCAATAGCATCGAGAGTTTCGGTAAGTGTACCAATCTGGTTAACCTTGATAAGGATAGAATTGGCACAACCGGTATCAATACCTTTCTTCAGATACTCTACATTGGTTACAAATAAATCGTCGCCAACGAGCTGAATCTTGCTACCAATCATATCGGTGAGGATCTTCCAGCCGTTCCAGTCATTTTCCGAGCAACCGTCTTCGATGGAATCGATAGGATATTTTTCCGTCAGTGATTTCAGGTATTCAGCTTGTTGCTGCGAGTTACGTTTTACACCTTTAGCACCTTCGAACTTGGTATAATCGTAAATACCATCTTTGTAGAATTCGCTGGCAGCACAATCCAGTCCGATCATCACATCTTTACCGGCTTTGTAACCGGCTTTTTCAATAGCAGCAATGATGCTATCGAGCGCTTCTTCGGTACCGCCTGAAAAATTAGGAGCAAAACCACCTTCGTCACCCACTGCAGTACTCAAACCTTTACCTTTAAGGATAGACTTCAAAGCATGGAAAACTTCGGCACCGGCACGAAGACCTTCACGGAATGATTTGGCACCAACCGGACGGATCATGAATTCCTGGAAAGCAATGGGAGCATCGGAGTGCGAACCACCATTGATGATGTTCATCATAGGAACAGGTAATACTTTGGCATTGGTTCCGCCAATGTAACGATACAATGGTAAACCATGATGATCGGCAGCAGCCTTGGCAACAGCTAACGAAACACCAAGAATAGCATTAGCGCCCAGATTACTTTTGGTTTTGGTACCATCGAGTTCAATCATCTTGCGGTCGATGGCAACCTGATCCATGGCATTCATACCAATAATTTCTTTGGCAATCACTTCGTTTACATTGTAAACAGCTTTCTGAACACCTTTACCAAGGTAACGGCCTTTGT
The DNA here is from genome assembly GCA_036514375.1 of Bacteroidales bacterium. Lineage (GTDB taxonomy): Bacteria > Bacteroidota > Bacteroidia > Bacteroidales > JAAUTT01 > JAAUTT01. Next base: position 4,886 of record DATBXH010000616.1, read on the forward strand.
CGCCGTCGCGAAGTTCGATAGCTTCATTCTCACCGGTAGAAGCACCTGATGGAACTGCTGCACGGCCTGTAGCACCACTTGCCAAAACAATCTCTACTTCAACAGTAGGATTGCCACGAGAATCAAGGATCTCGCGTCCATGAACGCTTATAATTTCACCCATAATTATTATATTAAATTAAAGTTTAAGATTTATAAATACTTAACAACATTAAGTTCGTCAAAAAATGAACGGACAAATTACGAAAAACCTCCTAATTATAAGTGCTGAGCAGGCAAAATTTCCAAACAAATTTGTATGGACCCCCTAAAATACAAGAATGTATGAGGATTTTTGGCGGAATAGGCATAAGTTGGCGCAGATTTATTGACTAACTGCGGTATTTATGCCGTAGAATTAGCAATCCAAAATCTTAGGGCTAAAGTCCTTGCTTCTGCTTCTTCAACTTCTCAAGCTGGCGCGGATTTGTAATCCGTGCCGTTCTCATAGAAACTATGACACGGATTACAAA
>DATBXH010000617.1:0-3771 GCA_036514375.1 Bacteroidales bacterium
GCTGGCTAGCAGTATATGCGCTTAACAGTTGTACCGGATATGTGATCCATCATCTCATCCTGGGCCGGACTTATATAAATCTGATGCCGGTATTACATTCCCAGGATATTAAAAGTAAAATATGGGCATTCATTATCTCAAGTATAACGGGATCGTTCTTTTTCACCCTGATATATTCGTCCTGGAAAAAGAGAGGTGCATCTACTGAAGGTTTGACTTACGGCTTATTTATCGGCTTATGGATGGGAACTAATATGGCACTCAACACCTATGCATCTACAGGTTTAGTTCCCTTTTCGCTTGCAATCCAGTGGCTGATTTATAGTGTTGTCCAATATAGTTTGGCAGGTTATTTACTCGCTATTGTTTACAATTACAAAAAAAGCTAATCTTATACTACATATCCGTATCGAGTTCAAGGCCCGCCTAAGGCAAACCAGCAATGTTAAAACACAACCAAAGTATTCTCTGAACGCGTTCCATTTGTCCCGCTTTTTGTTACTGGAGCTCTCCTATTTTCAGAATTCTTTTGATTAACATTGAATATAGTATTAACATTTACATACATTATTTTTTAACCATTTAACTAATATTTACATCATGAAAAAACTTTTATGGAGTTTCTTTGTCATTTCTTTGCTTTTTAGTCAGGGAGTTAATGCAACCACTTACAACGTTACAACAGTTGCCCAATTGACTTCAGCAATTTCAAGCGCAGTCGCAGGGGACGTTATTTCTGTAGCATCAGGTACCTACACCATGACTACCCGAATCGATCTAACCAAGAGTGGAACAAGTTCGGCCAGGATTAACCTGATTGCAGCAAATCTGAGCGATCGTCCTGTTTTCGATTTTTCAGGCATGGCTGATGCCGATGCCAACCAGGGGATCCTGTTAAGCGGGAGTTATTGGAATATCAAAGGTATCCGGATTAAGGGAGCCGGGGACAACGGTTTGCTTGTCGAGGGAGGTTCAAACAACATCATTGAATTTTGCGATTTTTATGAAAATCGCGACAGTGGTGCACAATTAAAAGGAGGCGCCGCAAACAACCAATTCATTAATTGCGATTCATACTATAACAGAGACTCCAGCGATGGCAATGCCGATGGTTTCTCTCCAAAAATGGACGTCGGCTCCGGTAATTCCTTTAAAGGCTGTCGTGCGTGGCAAAACTCCGACGATGGTTGGGATGGCTACCTGAGAGGTGCTGATAACATTAATACGACCATAGAAAATAGCTGGTGTTTTAAAAATGGATATCTTAAAGATGGATCAGCCAGTGCGGGTAATGGTAATGGGTTTAAAACAGGAGGAAGCGACAACAAAGATCTGAAACATAACATGACGTTGAAAAACTGTATTTCAGTTGGAAACCGCGTAAAAGGATATGATCATAACAGTAACAGAGGGACGGTAATTCTTTACAATTGTTTTGCCACAGCCAATGGCACCAACATGGGATTTGGCAGTTCAAACCCTGTAGGCTCCCTAACCATTAAGAACACTGCAGTGGTTGGTACTACCGGCAACTTAAACGGTACTGTTACGGATATTACCAACAACAGTTGGCAGAACGGCCTGATTGCCGATGCCAATGATTATGAAAGTCTGGATGCATCGCAACTGTCAGCTGCCCGTAAAGCCGACGGAAGCCTGCCCGATATTACTTTCGCCAAACTTAAGGCAGGAAGCGATCTGATTGACAAAGGTGTAAATGTCGGGCTGCCTTACAATGGTTCTGCTCCTGATGTAAACTGTACCGAATATGGCGGAACTTCGGTAACCACATACACATTATCTGCCAGTGTATCGGGCGGTAATGGAACGGTTATACCAACCAGTGGTACGTATAATTCCGGAACATCTGTTACCTTAACGGCTACTCCGAATTCAGGTTATGTAGTGAATGCATGGACAGGCGTTGACGCCAGCAATGGTAACACAGCTACTGTAAACATGACCAGCAACAAAACGGTAACTGTTTCCTTTAAGCAAGCTACAGTAACTACATATACTTTGTCGGCCAGCGTATCCGGCGGTAACGGAACCATTACACCAACCAGCGGTACGTATAATTCCGGGACATCTGTTACCTTAACGGCTACTCCAAATTCCGGTTATCAGGTTGATACCTGGACAGGTGTTGATGCCAGCAATGGTAACACAGCTACTGTAAGCATGACCAGCAACAAAACAGTAACCGTTTCTTTCAAAACCGTATCGTCAGGAACGACTGCTATTTACGAAGCAGAAAATGCTACGGTTATTAATGGTGTAATTGATAACCATTATGCAGGCTATAGCGGAACAGGCTACGTCGATCCGGCCAATGCTACCGGAAGTGGTGTTGAATGGACCGTTGTGACCAACACAGCAGGTTCGTTTAGTCTGGTATTCCAGTTTGCAAACGGCGCTCCGTCTACCCGAAAAGGAGATATTTATGTAAATGGTACCAATGTCATTACCGGACTAGTTCTTCCGGTTACAGGTTCATGGTCAACTTACCTTGCTAGTGCCACACAAACAGTTACGCTAATTTCCGGAACCAATAAGATTAAGTTTATTGCCACGACCTCCGGAGGTTTACCTGATCTCGATTATTTACAAGTTACGGGTTCAGGAACGCTCAAGAGTGCTGAAATATCCACACCGGTTACCACGATAAACAGTATTCCTGACGTTGTAAATTGCTATCCGAATCCTGCCAGCAGTGTGGCATACATTGATCTTAATCTTAATACAGACAGTAAAGTTGTGATCAGTCTGTACGATGTTGCAGGAAAGCTTGCAAAAGTTATTGACTGTGGAAGTTATAGCACAGGGTCTAATAAGATAAGTTTTGATGTATCGGATCTTACTAAAGGTCTGTATATCGTCAAATTAACGTATGCAGGTCAATCTCAGAATTTACGACTGTTGATTAAATAACAATCATCTGATCTGATTAAAGAGGCTGTTTCGGGAGTAATTAACAAGGCTAAGTAATGTGCGAAGCCAAATATTCATACTCGTTGAAACAGCCTCTTGTTTTTGAATATAGCGTAGGCAAAAGTAAGGTATAATAATCATTTAAGGTCACCATATTAGGCTGGCACTACCATAAATTTCGCCATATTTCGATCGGAAACAAAAATATGGTCGATGATAGAATTTCGAAGGAAATTAATAATCTCAACAGAAATCACCATGTTTTCTGATATTACGCGGGATTTTAAAGCAGTCAGTTCATCTAAAAACTGTTTATGCTCGCTTGCATGGCTAGGTAACCCAGAGTAATTTGAATGTACTAAAAGATTTTCTTCTGTTTGAAAATGAAAATTACTATAACTAATCAGTTCATCAATCTTTACTAAAAGACACGCCTTATCTGCTCCCTTATAAAGTTCACTGTAAAAATCATTGGCAAGTTCAAATAATCTCTTATGCTGTGTGTCAATAATATCGATGTTTACATTTAATGATGGGTTCCATATTAAAATTGCCATACTGATCCTATTTTTAAACTTTTCAAAATTAATTAAAATATGAATGATTAAACTTTTTATGAAATCTACTCCCATTAAAAACCTATTACAAAAACCCTGTTTCTAAAGTTAGAATTCTCATATAAAATATTTACAGGTAAAACCAATCGCTTCTTATGAAATTAATGCCGGCAACATTGATTAATTAAAAAGAAGAAATGTTTAAAATAGCTAAATTAAAGGGGTTAACGAAAAACCACATGTTTGAGTGCAATTCTTTAATTACGCCGAACAAATGTGGTTT
>DATBXH010000618.1:0-8525 GCA_036514375.1 Bacteroidales bacterium
GTGTAAGTGGAACAACTATTTCTGGTACCAGAGAAAAATCAACAAGAAGTATAAATACAGGCGTTCCATCTCGTGGTTCTTATGGAACCGCTCCTGCAGGAGGCAGAAACAGTACAGGAACTTATTCCAGGCCGGTTTATACGAGACGTGCTCCCACTGGGAATACCAATACAGCGCCTCAATATTCACGCAGGTATGGTACTCAAAATTCTAATACAGTGAGTCGTGAAAGAACAGTTAATGGTGTTTCCAACAGAACATATACACCATCTTATAGTAAGCCTAGAACATATTCAAGACCAGCCTATAATGAAAGCAGTTCATCGAACACATATTCCGGCAGTCGTGAACAAAATTATAGTCGCCCAAGAAGCAGTGGTGGTTACAACAATGGTGGAACTTCTACACCACAGCGGTCTTATAGTTCTCCAAGCTCCTCTAGTGGTGGTTCATACAGGCCTTCGTATACTCCTCCTTCAAACAGTGGAAGATCTTATTCTTCAGGTTCATCATCTGGTGGTGGCCGAGAATCATCGGGAGGCGGTGGATCTTCATCAGGTGGAGGTGGTGGAAGAAGACGATAATTAATCTACCAGTTTCCTTAACTATTCAGGTTAGATAGATGTAAATTTTAAGTCTTGTAATATTAATATATTGAATATGAAAACATTTCAATTGGCAATAGTATTATTATTAAGTTTTGTTTTTAATCCTTTGTCAGCTCAGAACGAATCTGATGTGCTGCGACTTTCTCAAACTTTTACCGGAGGTACGGCCAGATCAATTGGTATGGGAGGAGCCTTTGGTGCTTTGGGTGGTGATATGACTTCGTTAAGTATAAATCCGGCAGGCATTGGCGTTTATCGTTCTTCTGAATTTACCTTTACTCCAACTATCGGAACAGATAATACCAAATCCACTTTTATTAATAATTCATATAGTGATTCAAAGGTGAAATTTAACCTGAATAACATTGGTTATGTTTATACCTATAATACAAATAAAGAAGAAGGTTGGGTAAGTGCAAGTTTTGGAATTGCGTATAATCGGTTGAACGATTTTAATAAGAATGCTACGATTACAGCTGTTAACCCTTATTCTTCAATGCTTGATGGATTCACAACTAACCTGAACTGGAATTTAATCGGGACAGGTCAGGATATTCCAAGTACATTAGCAAATGATCCCAGTTATTCATATTATGAGAATCTTGCATATAATACCAATGCGATCTGGATTGATCACACGCCTGGGAGCATTGATTCCGGTTACTTTGTGAATGATTTTAAGGATAAGGGAGAATTACAGCAACGGATTATCACAACGAAAGGTTCGATAGGCGAATATGCATTTTCTTTCGGGGCAAATTATAGCAATAAGCTTTATCTGGGGGCTACTGTGGGTATAGATCATGTGGATTATCAGGAAATTAAAAACCATAATGAATCTCAAACTCCGAGCAGTAATATCATGGATAATTTTACATTCATTGATAATTTTAAGACATGGGGAACCGGGTATAATATTAAAATAGGCTTAATTTATAAACCGATTGATCTTATTAGGTTAGGACTTGCATTTCATTCTCCGACTTATTATAGTCTTTCGTCCGAGTTCTATACTTCTATGAATGTTAACTTTAAAAGTATTCCCCAGGGCTTGAATGATACACATTATTATGATCAGACTAATGTCGCAACCTTCGACTACAATATTACGACGCCAATGCGTTTAGTTACAAGCCTTGCATTTCAATTTCAACAACTTGGAGTTTTAAGTGTGGATTACGAATTTGTTGATTATACCAGTGCTAAAATTAGAGCTGATAATGATCCTTTTACCGATGTTAATAATCTGGTGCAGAATACGTATCGGTCAACCGGTAATCTTAAAATTGGGGCTGAGGCAAAGATTGGAGACTTTGCTTTAAGGGCTGGCTTTGGGTATTATGGCAGTCCCTATAATTCGAATCAATTCAATAAAGATGCGTCTACAACAAGTTATTCATTTGGATTGGGATATCGAGGCAAAAGTTTCTTCCTCGATTTAGGTTATATTTTGTTTAATACAAAATATATATATAAGTTGTATGATTACGAAGAACTTAATACAACTGATAACAAATATTATATTTATCCAGAAACTGCTGATATGAATTCAAAGTATGGCAAAATAGCGATGACTTTGGGCTTTCGGTTTTAATGGTTTAGATAAATTGAACTTTGGTTAATTTGGTTTTAGGGTTTGATAAGGCCGTTCCGAAAAGGGCGGCCTTTTTTATTGGATTACGCTTTCTTTTAAAAGGTCAGAAGTCTCCGGCCCCACATTAAAAATTAAGTCTATAATACTCAGATTAGCGATAAAACCATGTTTTGGTTCAAAAACCTGATGATATACAGGATGTTGAAAAGTTGTATCTGGTGTATACATTCTTTTTTTAGGATGAATTATATCTCTAAAATCCATGTAGTTATCCTGAATATTTTTTATGTATTCATTCGTTTCTTCTATATTACATTCCATACCAATTATTTCGTTAATTTTTGTAAGTAGTTTGAAATTAAAATCATATAAAAATTGGTATTTTTTTTCGTAGAAAGGTATAAAATCATCGATATAATACTGATAGAAAGGAGAACAGCGATAAGCTGACTCTATAGACTTAAAATGGAGTTTAGGCCAATTCATGGAATTATCGATGCAGATGTCTTTCGTATACATTTTAAGTTCTCTACCTTTTGTAACAGGTATTGTAAGCATTTGCGGTCCGTTAGCACTATATATGATGCATCGATTCCTATAGGTTTGCTTGGGATAACTTTCAAACCGTTCTAAAATTATTTTTTCAGAAGAAATGAGTTTGGAATAATATTGTATTGGACCTAAATAAGATGTTGATAATATGAAGGCCATGATTAATTATTCTTTTGGTGATTAAATAATTGATGTTAAATCCTGACAAATAACTTTCTTATAACTTGTTAATCATACTTGCAATATAACCGGCACCAAAACCATTGTCAATATTTACGACACTTACTCCGGCAGCACAGGAATTTAACATGGTAAGCAAAGCGGAAAGGCCCTGAAAGTTTGCACCATATCCAACACTGGTTGGAACTGCGATAATTGGTTTATTCACCAACCCGCCCAGAACACTCGGAAGAGCCCCTTCCATACCAGCCACAACAATTATAACTTTTCCCCCACGAATAATATCGAGCCTATGATAAAGTCTGTGGATGCCAGCCACGCCTACATCAAATATACGTTCAACACGGTTTCCAAATATTTCGGCAGTAACAGCGGCTTCTTCTGCAACGGGAATGTCTGCTGTTCCTGCTGTAACAATAGATATATAACTATTAACAGGATCAGGAATATTACGTTTAATCAAAATTGTTCTGGCAGCCTCGTTATAATCAGCTTCAGGAAATTTTCTTGATACTTCAGCGAAAATATCAGGATTTGCCCTGGTAGCAAGAATATTATTCCCTTTTTCGTACATCAAGGCAACTATTTTTACCACCTGCTCCGTAGTTTTACCTAAACAAAAGATAACTTCAGGGTATCCTGTCCGTAATTGACGATGATGGTCAATTTTCGCAAAGCCAATATCTTCAAATGGTAAATCACGTAATTGTTGCATGGCATCATCAACAGAAGTTTCGCCTTTCTTAACTTCTTCCAGTATTTTTTTTATTTCTTCCGGTGTCATATTTGATTTTCCAATCTTACAAAGATGGGAATAAATTCGATACAATTGGTTATAACGATTCGTTGTGGCTGCCGGTGCGATATCCTTCCATGTCAAGGGTTATGTAAGTAAAACCAATATCTTTTAAATCCCTTGATATTTTTTCAAATAATTGCGTATTAAGGATATTGGATAACATGTTTTTTTGAATTTCAATTCGTGCCAGATTACCATGAATACGAACACGAGAACCCTCAAAACCAAGTTTACGCAAATATTTTTCAGCCTCTTCTATACGTTTGAGCTCTCCATTGCTAATTTCCTGTCCATAAGGTATTCGTGTCAACAAACAAGCATATGCCGGTTTTTCCCAGGTAGGCAGTCCTAATTCCTGTGAAAAACGTCGGATTTCAGCTTTAGTAAATCTGAGTTCGAGTAAGGGGCTTTTTATTTGAAGTTCTTTAAGAGCTTGTAGTCCTGGACGATAATCTTGCAAGTCATCAAAATTCGTACCATCGATTATCGTAGTAAAGCCTTCTCTTTTTGCTTCTGCAAGCATGTGCCGAAAAAGGTGAGTTTTACACCAGTAACATCGATCCTTTCGATTTTCCTTTAATTGATGAAGAAATGGAATGTCAAACAGCTTATGCCGTATTTTATTTTCACGCGCAAATTTTACCGCTTCTTCAATTTCCCAGCCTGGAATATAAGGCGTTTTCATTGAGATGGCTAGAACATTTTCCTTCAGGGCCATTTGGCAAGCCTTTAGAAGAAAGGTACTATCTGTTCCTCCTGAAAAGGCAACTGCCACACTGTTCATATCTCTGAGATAAGCCAGAAGATTGTTGAATTTTACATTTTCAATCATGGGTTAAAGGTTATTAAGCAGAAACGTGATTTCCTTATAAACATCGGTTATAGGAATATTGTTTTCACGGGCAATTCTCAGGCAATCAACATATTCTGGCTTTGTTTTACTAGTCACACCATTAATCAGGCCAAGTTTGACCCTGACTGTGCCCCATTTTGTCTCAACAGTTTTCCAATCGCGTTTTAACATGGTTTTTTGAACTTCATATTTCCTTAACCCTAACGTTGATGTCTCCTGGAGGAGAATATTTTCGACTGAAGGGGCCACCGTATGTTGGCAAAGCACGCTGATTTTTGTACCGGGTCTCGTCTTCTTCATGATGATTGGTTGAAAATAAACATCATCAGCACCTGCTTCAAATAATTTATCCATAATGTATTCATACATTTCAGGATTCATATCGTCGATATTGCATTCGAACATAACGGCTGTGGATCGTAAGTAATCGAATGCCGGTTGTCCCCCGGATTCAGCAAGACAAACGCGAAGTACATTAGGGAGATCATTGTCTCTATGCCCTATCCCATAAGCAATTTTAGAAATACTGAAATCAGGTCTGTCAGTGAATTCATTTACAAGTACAGCAAGAATGGCTGCACCAGTAGGGGTAGTGGTTTCAACCGGCACAGCTCCGAGTTTTACTGGTTTACCTTTTAGTATCTCGGCAGTGGCAGGGGCCGGAACCGGGAAAATTCCGTGTGCACATTTTACCATACCTCCTCCTAGTTGGACTGGTGATGAAATAATCTTATCCGGATTCAGATAATCAATGCAAATAGCAGCCCCAACAATATCAACAATAGAATCAACCGCACCGACTTCATGAAAGTGGACTTCGTCAACTGATTTACCATGAACGTGGGCTTCTGCTTCCGCCACTTTTTGAAAAATGGCTATACTGATTTTTTTTATATTGTTGTTTAAACTACTCTCATCAATTAATTTACGAATATCTGCATAATTTCGACCATGGTTATGTTTCTGATGGTGATGTATTTGTGTGTCTGCTACTTTTTTTAATCCTTCGAATTTAAAGGGAGTAGAAGAATAATCCCCTTGCTCAGTTAAATTCACATCAGCCCGAGTACCTGTTATTCCTTTTCGTTGATCTGGAGTAAAAGAGATAGAATATCCCTGAATCCCCAGCTTTTTAAGTTCCTGTATGAGATACGACTGGTCAACCCCGAGATCGACGAGAGCACCTAGGTTCATATCGCCGCTAATACCCGAAAAACAATCGTAGTATAATATTTTCATAATGTCATTTTATTGATATCTGCCGTGCAATAATAGTCGATTTCAATTTAAACCAAAAAGAAAACAGAGAAAATCGCAGCTTGGCCCGATGTTTGTGGTATCTATTTATTTTAAATGAACCTTATTTAGAATGGTTCTTTTTTGATATAAAGCAATAGGAGAAAGGATGTGAAGAAGATCAATATATCTTAAATTATTATAATTTCGAACTTATTTTTAATGATCAACATTAATTTTTAATGATATGAAAAGGAGAGACTTTCTTTATAAAGGCGCTGGGGTAGGTCTGATAACAGGTTTAGGGTTATCAACCAAAACATTTGGGGAGAACTTTGATAAATTAGCATCTTCTTCATCCAGTTTGGCTGGTTCTTATGATTTAGTTGCCGTTAAGGGCGGTGAGCCGGAGGTCATGTTTGATAAAGGCATTGCATCTCTTGGAGGAATGTCCGCTTTTGTTAAAAAGGGACAAACCGTAGTAATTAAACCAAATATTGGATGGGATGCAACACCTGAGAAGGCAGCTAATACTAATCCTAAATTAATCGCCAGAATTATAGAACATTGCTTTAAGGCTGGAGCCAAAGAGGTATTTGTTTTTGATAAAACCTGTGACAACTGGCAGAAATGCTATACAAACAGTGGCATAGAAAAAGCAGTAAAAGATGCCGGAGGAAAAATAGTTACAGGGAATAGCGAAGGGATGTACAAACCTGTTGAGATTCCTAAAGGTAAAAAACTTAAGAATGCAAAAGTACATGAGCTTATCCTGAACAGCGATGTATTTATTAATGTCCCTGTTTTAAAGAATCATGGTGGGGCAGTATTATCCATCTCTATGAAAAATTTGATGGGTATTGTCTGGGACCGCGGTTTCTGGCATAAAAATGATTTACATCAATGTATTGCAGATCTCCCAACCTGGCGGAAACCAGATTTAAATATTGTCGATGCTTACCGTGTTATGAAAAGAAATGGGCCTCGCGGTGTATCAGTTGAAGATGTGGAAGAGGTAAAAGCTTTGTTAATTTCGAAGGATATTGTTGCTGTTGACACAGCAGCAACTAAATTATTTGGCCTCGATCCGAAAACTATCGGACATATCACAAAAGCGTACGAAGCAGGTGTAGGAACCATGAATCTGGAATCATTAAAAATTAATAGGTTAACCGTTTAATTCACATGTCAAGCTTTTTAAAACCCTTTCGGGTGATTGTTTCACTTATATTTCTGCTTTCGATAACATTTATTTTTATTGATTTCAGACAAATATTACCATCGGTTTGGTATGATGGAATTATTTATTTACAGTTTGTACCATCCATATTTAAGTTTATTGGTTTTGCCGGGATTCTGTCTCTCGGATTTATTGTAGTCTTATTCTTAACAGCTTTGTTTGGCCGGGTTTATTGTTCTCTGATTTGTCCATTAGGGATTTTTCAGGATGTTATCAGCTTTATTTCAAAGAAGTTTAGAACCAAGAAATTCAGATTTAAGTACGCCAAACCAATGAATAAGCTGAGATATGGTTTCTTAGGATTGGCTGTAATTTTTCTGATTTTTGGAGGGGCCAGACTTTTTAGTTTACTTGATCCTTACAGCAGCTTTGGTCGTTTTGTTTCTGATTTAGGCCGTCCTACCTTTATTCTGGGGAATAATCTGCTCGCTGAGATATTGGTTCATTTTAGTATTTATTCGGTTTCTCCTTTTGATATTGTTCATTTTGATAAGGCGACTGTGGCTTTTACAGTTGTATTATTAGGGCTGGTTTTATGGCTTGCAATTACTAAAGGAAGGCTTTACTGCAATACAGTTTGTCCTGTGGGTTCTTTTTTAGGACTTATTTCCAAATATTCAGTCTTTAAAATAGCAATGGATAAAAGCACATGTACACAATGTGCCAAGTGTGCCTTTGTTTGTAAATCGCAGTGCATTAATATTAAAGAGCAGACAGTAGATAATTCGAGATGTGTAGGATGCTTTAACTGTCTTTCCTCATGCGATAAAAACAGCATTAAATACAAGTTTTCGTATGCTACTACCAAGAAGGAGATAAAACCTGTTGTAAATGCAGATGAGTCTAAGCGCAGTTTCATTGTAAATTCGGTTCTGCTTACAGGCTCTTTGATAGGCATTTCAAAGGGAACCAGGGCTTCCGAATCGAACGGGAAAAAGGGTAAGGCTCTCATACCTGTTAAAAAGAAAAGTTGTAGTTCACCTCCGGGCTCACAAAGCATCGAACACTTCAACAACAATTGTACGGCCTGCCACTTGTGCGTCAGTGCCTGTCCGAATGGTGTGCTTCAACCATCATTGTTCGAATATGGGCTTGCTGGTGTTTTGCAGCCATACATGGACTATAAAAGTGGGTTTTGTAATTTCGATTGTACTAAGTGCGGTGAGGTTTGCCCTACAGGTGCGATTATGCCGTTATCGGTTGAAAAAAAGAAGACCTGTCAGGTTGGAACTGTTAAATTCATTGAGAAGAATTGTATTGTTTATACCAACGAAACATCTTGCGGATCGTGTTCCGAGCATTGTCCTACCCAGGCGGTAAAGATGGTACCATATAAGGGGAAGTTGACTATTCCTCAGGTTCACGAGGATATTTGTGTTGGGTGCGGAGCTTGCGAACATGTCTGTCCTGCTGTTCCTAACAAGGCTATTTATGTTGATGGTAATCCGGTCCATAAAATTGCC
>DATBXH010000619.1:0-5433 GCA_036514375.1 Bacteroidales bacterium
AGTCGGGCGTACACCGGGTTCAGCGTGTACCGAAGACAGAAACACAGGGGCGGATTCATACTTCAGCAGCTACGGTAGCTGTATTGCCCGAAGCTGACGAATTTGATGTTGTTCTGAATATGAATGATATTCGTAAAGATACATTCTGCTCATCGGGTCCCGGTGGACAGTCCGTTAATACTACTTATTCGGCTATCCGGTTAACACATATCCCTTCCGGTATCGTCGTTCAATGCCAGGACGAAAAATCGCAAATTAAAAATTTTGAAAAAGCATTGGTAGAATTGCGTACCCGTTTGTACAATATCGAATACCAGAAATATATTGACGAAATAGCTTCAAAGCGTAAAACAATGGTTTCCACCGGCGACCGCTCAGCTAAGATCCGCACATACAATTACCCGCAGGGTCGCGTTACCGATCACCGGATAAATTTTACGGTTTATAATTTACCGACAATTATGGACGGCGATATCCAGGAATTTATTGATAAACTACAAATGGCAGAGAATGCCGAGCGATTGAAAGAAAGTAATATTTGATTCTAAACAACTTGACTGCTTACCTATGACCGTTGATCAATTATTCAAGCAAATAAAGGAAAAAGAAAGTTTCTTGTGTGTTGGGTTAGATACTGATTTCAATAAAATTCCTAAAATTTTACTCGATTACGAATATCCTATTTTTGAGTTTAATCGCCAGATTATTGATGCAACTGCCGATTTCACGATTGCCTATAAGCCTAACCTTGCATTTTATGAGGTTTTGGGAGCTGCAGGATGGATTAGCCTGGAAATGACCGTCAATTATATTCGCGAAAGATATCCTGAAATTTTTATTATAGCTGACGCAAAACGTGGTGATATCGGTAATACCTCTAAAATGTATGCTCAGGCATTTTTTGAGAAAATGAATTTCGATGCCATTACGGTTTCTCCCTATATGGGCTCCGACTCGGTGGTCCCGTTCCTTGAATATCCAAATAAGTGGGTGATAGTGCTGGCATTGACATCGAATGCCGGCGCCGATGATTTTCAACAATTGATTGAGCAAAATTCAAATAGCCGTTTTTTTGAGAAGGTATTACGTAAGTCCCAACACTGGGGCAACGAGCATAATATGATGTATGTAATTGGAGCTACCCGGGCTGAGATGCTTACATTAGTGCGGGAACATGCTCCCCGCCATTTCCTGTTGATTCCCGGAGTGGGTGCACAAGGAGGAAGCCTGGCTGAAGTGGTAAAATACGGTTTGAACGAAAAATGCGGACTTATCGTGAATTCTTCCAGAGCTATTATTTATGCTGATTGTACCAACGACTTTGCCAAAGTAGCACGTGCGAAAGCTAATGAGGTTCAGGAAGAAATGAGTCAATTACTCAAGCAATATAATATTATTTAGTAACTTAGCTTTTTTAGAAGGAACCGGAAGAGCGGATTTTTATCGTGACCAACTGTTTAAAGTTCCTTTTTCTGTTACTAAATATACCTCTCAATGACCGAAGAATTTCTATCATTTTTATGGAAATACCGGCTTTATGATGCCGATTGTTTAAAGGTTGAAGGTAATAAAATCCAGGTATTAAGCACCGGAGAACTCAATCGGGATTCGGGTCCCGACTTTTTCAATGCCAGATTAAAAATGGATGATACCATTTGGGCTGGTAATATAGAAATTCATCAAAAGGCCTCGGATTGGAATCGTCATGGGCACGATAAAAATGCCGCATTTGATAATGTTGTCCTGCATATTACCGGCGAAAATGATGCACCTGTTTATACATCCAAAGGGCGACATGTGCCCACGATAATTTTGAATTTCGATCCGTTACATCTTAGCAAATACAACTCGTTGATGCAGACTAATCGATGGATTCCATGTGCAGATTATCTTTTATCGGTCGAGCCTGTCATCATTTCTTCTATACTCAGCAAAATGGGTATCGAGCGCCTCGAATTCCGTACTAATTTGATCACAGATGATTTGGGAAAATCTATAAACGATTGGGAAGAAGTTTTTTATAGGTATTTGGCCAGAAGTTTCGGGTTTCATGTTAATTCCCATCCTTTTGAGATGCTTGCCAGATCTATACCATATATAATGGTAAAGAAACATGGTCATCAACGGCTCCAACTTGAGGCATTATTCTTTGGGCAGGCAGGTTTTCTACTCGACGATTATAGCAAGGACGATTACTATAACAGTTTAAGAGAAGAATATAATTTTCTGAGAGCCAAATACGACCTTCAGACAATTGAGCCTCATCTTTGGAAATTTATGCGATTAAGGCCTGGAAACTTCCCAACAATAAGGATTGCACAGTTTGTTGCAATGCTGAATACCAATGTTTCGTTGTTTGCGGCAGTGCTAGATGCTTCAACTACTAAATCCTTGCATGAAATTTTATTAGCTGATGTCTCGGCATACTGGCAAAACCATTATACATTTGGAAATCCTTCTCCTCTGAAAACAAAAAGTCTGGGTAGACTGTCGGCTGATGTGTTAATTATAAATACAATCGTTCCCTTTTATTTTATATATGGTAAGAAAACGGGTAAAGTTGAATTTCAGGATAAAGCCATGAAATTTCTTGAGGAAATCGAGGCAGAGGGCAATGCTATTGTTAGACTATGGAAACAAGTTGGAATTAAACCTAAAAATGCTTTTGAATCTCAGGCATTGTTGCACCTGAAAAGTGAATACTGCGACAGGAAGAGATGTACGGAGTGCGGGATCGGTGTAAAAATCATTAGTAAAGGGTGAAACGTTTTAAATCTGCAACTTTTTTGTAATTGTTGTGTTGAATATTAAAAATATTTAAATAATTTTGCAAGTCTTAAAATAGAGTGTGAACGAACAAACCATTGATACGATGTATTTAACAACAGAAAAAAAGAAAGAACTTTTTGCACAGTACGGAAAGACTGTAACAAACACTGGTTCGGCAGAATCGCAGATTGCCTTATTTACGTTTAGGATCAATCATCTTACCGATCATTTACGTGAAAATAAGAAGGATTACAGCACCCAGTTAGCACTGCTGAAGCTTGTTGGAAAGCGTCGCCGTCTGCTTGATTATTTAAAAGATAAAGAGATCGAGAGATATCGCGAAGTAATTAAAGCATTGAATATTCGTAAGTAAAAGAGATATAGACTCAAGTGAAAAAAGGCAATTAACTAATTGCCTTTTTTCTTATAAAGAAGATGTTCATTATTCATTAAATATTGATGTAGGTATGTTTAAGGTATTTGAGAAAGCAATTGATCTAGGCGACGGTAGGACAATTATTTTAGAGACAGGAAAATTAGCTAAGCAGGCCAATGGCTCCGTTGTTCTGAAATTAGGAAAAACAATGTTACTGGCAACCGTTGTTACTGCTCCAGATGCTAAAGAAGACGTTGATTTTATGCCTCTTTCTGTTGAATATAAAGAAAAGTTCGCATCATCGGGTCGTTTTCCGGGTGGTTTTATGAAACGTGAGGCAAAACCTTCTGATTATGAAATTCTTGTTTCCCGTTTAATTGACCGCGCTTTGCGTCCTTTGTTCCCAGATGATTATCATGCCGAAACATTTGTAACCGTTAACCTCATTTCTGCCGATAGGCAGATTATGCCCGACGCCCTTGCGGGGCTTGCCGCTTCTGCTGCTTTGGCTGTATCTGATATTCCATTTCATGGCCCTATTTCGGAAGTAAGGGTTGCCCGTATTGATGGTAAGTTCGTTATTAACCCCACATTTGCTGAATTGGCAAAATCCGATATCGATATGATGGTTGCTGCTACTGTCGATAATATTATGATGGTAGAAGGCGAAATGAAAGAAATTTCTGAGGCTGAAATGATTGAGGCTTTGAAAGTGGCTCATGAAGAGATTAAAAAGCATTGCAAAGCCCAAATAGAACTCATGGAAATGGTTGGTAAGACTGAAAAAATGACCTACTGCCATGAGACTAATGATGAAGAACTTCGTGCTGCCGTTAAGGCCGCTACTTATGATAAAGTTTATGCCGTAGCTAAATCACAGCAGGCTAAGCAGGAACGTTCTCTTGCTTTTGAAGCCGTAAAAGAAGAGTTTCTGGCTACTATTCCCGAAGAGGAACTGGAAGCAAAAACTCCTTTGGTTAACCGCTATTTTCATGATGTTGAGAAAGAAGCTATGCGTAATATGATTCTGAATGAAGGAGTCCGTCTTGATGGTCGTAAAACAGATCAAATACGTCCCATTGCCTGTGAAATTGATTACTTACCAGCTGCCCACGGTTCTGCTTTGTTTACACGTGGCGAAACTCAGTCACTTACTACCGTTACGCTGGGTACCAAGCTCGATGCAAAACAGGTTGATGAAGTGCTGATTCAGGGAACTGAGAAATTCGTGCTTCATTATAATTTTCCTCCGTTTGCCACGGGTGAGGCTAAAGCAGCCAGAAGTCTGAGCCGTCGTGAAATCGGACACGGTAATCTTGCTTTACGTGCTTTGAAATTTGTTGTGCCTGATGCACCGGAAAACCCTTATGCTATACGTGTAGTTTCTGACATATTGGAATCAAACGGTTCATCTTCGATGGCCACTGTTTGTGCAGGTACACTTGCATTGATGGATGCCGGTGTTAAAATAAAAGGCCCTGTTTCAGGTATTGCTATGGGATTAATTACCGATTCTAAAACCAGTAAATATGCGGTTCTTTCAGATATTTTAGGTGATGAGGATCATTTGGGAGATATGGACTTTAAAGTTGCAGGTACTGCAAAGGGTATCACTGCCACACAGATGGATATTAAAGTTGATGGTCTTCCTTATGAAATACTTACCAAAGCTTTGGAACAAGCCCGTGCCGGTCGTCTCCATATTCTTGGTAAAATAACTGAATGTATTGCCGAGCCTCGCGCTGATTATAAGCCACATGCCCCGAGAATTGTACAGATGACTATACCTCGTGAATTTATAGGTGCTGTTATTGGAACCGGAGGTAAGGTTATTCAGGAAATTCAGAATGTTACCGGTGCAACAATTGTGCTTGAGGAAATTGACAATAAAGGAGTTATTGATATTTTCGCTGACAACAAGGAATCTATCGATGGCGCTTTAGCCAGAATTAACGCTATTGTCGAAGTACCTGAAGTAGGTAAAGTATATAAAGGTAAAGTTAAATCAATCCTTGCATTTGGTGCTTTCATTGAGATCTTACCAGGAAAGGACGGATTACTTCACATTTCCGAAGTAGATTGGAAACATCTTCAGTCACTTGAAGGAATTATGAAAGAAGGTGATGAGGTTGAGGTTAAGTTAATTGATATCGACAAAAAAACAGGCAAAATGAAGCTTTCCCGGAAGGTTTTACTGCCAAAGCCAGAGAGAATGGAAGGAGCTGAACGTCCCCAGAGATTTGATAAGCCTTATAAGCCGAGAGAATAAGTAAAATATGAAAGGTCTT
>DATBXH010000620.1:0-2629 GCA_036514375.1 Bacteroidales bacterium
TGTGGCACTTGATGATTTAAGTTTTCAGACAACAACACTTTTCCGTTGGTTGAAATATTTGCGTATAATACTACTTTCATTTTTTTAAAATTTAATTTGTGTTTGCAAAAGTATCAAGTAAGTAGTTTACTTTTGTTATCGGTTAACCACAGGTAACTAATTACTTCAAAGTAACTATGGCGACAAAAACAAAAGAAAAATTAGAGCAAGAATGTATAAGCAACCTCTTGGCATTAAGGGACAGCCTTGAACTTTTAGGTGGTAAGTGGAAACTTTTAATAGTGCTTTATATCGGCTATCGACCCAATGAATTGCATCATTTCAAGAAATTGGAAAAAGTAATCACAGGCATATCGGCAAAGATGCTTTCCAAAGAGTTGAAAACACTTGAAGAAAATAAAATCGTAACCCGAACAATCCAAGATACCCGACCCATTACTGTAACCTATGCGTTGACAAAATACGGACAATCAATTATACCCATAGCAAGAGAACTTCAAAATTGGGGACTGAACCACAGAAAAGTGATAAAACAAAAATAGACCGACAGAAAACGGCTGGTAACACGCGGTGCTATACCGCCAAACGTTTTAGGTGCAATTGAAACAGACATACGCGAGTAAAAAATAAATTAGCATTTTTAATAACGTGTTTGCCTATACTTTTAAATTAAATTAGCCTTATGAAAACATTATCCTTATTTTTTATTTTGTTATTCATTTCGGCTTTATCGTTTAGCCAGAACTCAAATGATGTCGTTATTGCAAAAAAAATAAAGATTACTTCTAAGGTGCTCAATGAGGACGAAACTATTTTCGTTTCCCTTCCAAAGAAATATGCAACGTCTGGCAAGTCTTATCCTGTTATATATATTTTAGATGGCTCGGAAACAATGATTTCTTATGCTAACGGACTTACAAAAAGTTTATCAGATTATGAAATAATTCCGGAGTTGATCATCGTTGCCATTGCTTCCAATGACCGTGATCGCGATTATACGCCAATCAAACCTACTTACTTTCCTGATTTCGTAAATGTCAGTAGGGCAGGACATGCCGACCAGTTTCTTTCGTTTATTGAAAAAGAACTGTTCCCTTATGTTGAACAAAACTACAGGACGGTTCCATTTAGAATATTTGCCGGACATTCTTTTGGGGGATTGTGTGTTACTTATGCTTTTGTGACCCGCAATGACATGTTTAATTCTTATATAGCCTCCAGTCCTTCAATTAGCTGGTGTTTTGATTTAGTAAATGGAAAATACAATGATAAAATAGCTTCCATTAATGTGAAAAATAAAAGCTATTTCATCAGCGCGACCGAAAATGAAGATTCACTTTTCATTAAAAATGTTTATTCTTTTGCACGTATTCTGGAATTACAAGCTCCGCCCAATTTACATTGGAATTGCAGTTTCGTTAAAAATGAGGATCACCTGACCCAGGTTACTAACGGCTTATATTGTGGACTCAGGTATGTTTATAAAGGATGGAAACCTGATTTTGGAAAGATGAAAAACGGTGGCTTAGCATATATTAAAGACTTTTATCTTAATCTTTCAAACCTGTATGGTTATGAAATTTTGCCCAATGAAAATTTTATAAACGCTTTAGGCATGGAGATGACTCGCGATGGAAAACAGGACGAAGCTATGAAGGTATTTACTTATAATACGGAGATACATCCGGATTGTCCTGAAAGCTATAGTTGTTTGGGAAAGGGATATTTGCAAAGCGGCAATAATGAATTGGCCATAAAAAATTTAAATAAAGCCGTTGAATTGGCAATCAGAATAAATGACCGGAATTTAGAGAGGTACAAAAGTCAACTTGAGGAAGCTAAAGTGATGAAAAAGGAATAATCCCCATGCGAAGTCTAAGGTAAGCGGGGAATACACAACCATGCTAATACAACCAAAAATAACTATATTTGAACAGCTTCTCCTAATTGCTTAAAGAGAAGCATTATATTTCTGATATGTAATCAGGTTTTTATGAAAACACGTCATTTATACTTATTTCTTGGTCTAATAGCGCTCTATACTGTGAGTATGCAACAAGCAATCGCTCAAACTACCGTAAATGATAACAGACCAATGGACCTTGCCATCGGCGAAGGCGGAAATTCCAAAGGTTTTGATATGGCCCCTGAAACAAATATAAAGGTAGTTGAAGCAGCTGTTGACCAAATTCCTGCTAAAGTTAAAACGGCTCCAGGCCCGGTTAAACCAACGTGGGAGTCACTCAAAGAAAATTATAAAGTACCACAATGGTTCATTGGGGCGAAATTTGGTTTATTTATGCACTGGGGGCTTTTTTCGGTACCGGCCCATCATAACGAATGGTACGAAAAACATATGTATACCAATTCCGAGATCGGGACCTGGCATAGGGAGCATTTTGGCCCGCAGGATAAATTTGGTTATAAAGATTTTATACCCTTGTTCACCCAGGATAAATTTGACCCCGATGCATGGGCCGAACTATTCAAAAAATCGGGTGCTAAGTTTGTGATTCCGACAGCCCAGCATCACGAAAACTTTGCTATGTGGGACAGCAAGGTTACCCCTTTTAATGCCAAACAAATGGGACCCAAGCGTGACCTGATTGGCGACTTATGTAAAGCCGTA
>DATBXH010000621.1:0-2084 GCA_036514375.1 Bacteroidales bacterium
ATTTTGCTATTTTATTTTTAGAAGAATGATCCCATCCACCGGAAAATGAAATAACCCTTGCTACCAGTAGCCGTTTTGCTATAAATGCGGCCATTCCTCCACCCTGCGATTGCCCCGATACTGCAATCTGATCCCATTTCGGAACTCCATTCTCAAGATACATTCCCCAATTTCCCTGTTTGTCAAAATTTGTAAGATAAATGATCAGCTTGGTAAAACGATTCATGATGGCATCCTGAGGCCCGTCAGGAATTAATGAGGTTGTGTTCTCTCCGTAAATTCTTTTTATCCTGAATTGCTCTGCACAATCAGGATCATTACCAAGTGTCTTGCCCACGCAAATATTTGACACAGCCTGATCATTAATATATGACAGACTTATTACACGATACCCTTGCTTAATTGCAGTCTCAAAAAAATCTTCCGGGCCCTTTTCTGCCACTCCTTTTGTTCCAGGCAGAAAAAGTAAAAGTTTCCCTTGTGGAATCGTTGGATTGTAAAGAACAAGATGGGGAGAATCAAAAACTTTAATTGCAGGATCGGTTCTCGAAGGTCTAATTTCAAAAGTAATAACCTTTTTTGCCAGAAAATTAGCAGAAGCTAATGAAAGATAGCAAAAGAGTCCTGCTGCGATTGGAATAAGTAAAAGCAGCTTTTTCATAGTTTAATTTATTCGGTTATTAAAGTAACGAATTTAAAAATGTTTTATTACAATAATCTCAGCTCAAAGCTTTTTCTTCCAATCGTATAATGCACTGCACAATTTTGAACTGGCTATACCGTAAGTACCTCCAAAGGATAGTTTTTTTATGGCATCATCTTTCTTCCCCGAAACAGCAAGCTGAAGTATGTCTCCGGCTGTTTTGTGAAACTCGGCATGCAGGTCTTTTACAAGGGTATAGTCTTTGCTTGTCTTTTCTTCGGCAGGCAGGCTGCTTAGCCATTTCCCAAATTCACAGGCATTATCTGTCTTTACAGCAACTGGGTTGAAATCGGAATGCCCTGTATTAATGGCATTTTCCAGGCGATTTTTCCACTCTTTATGGGCTATTAATGCTTTATCAATCATTTTCGGATCAATCATACTTTTAAATCTTTGGTTTGTAAGAGTAAGGTACTAATTTTTAAAATAATCAGCAACTCTGAATGAAAACCATGTTGGTTGTTAGTCCCTTATTCCCCATCTCCTCCCTGCTCAGAGGTTTCATTCTTAAACTTGTATTGCTCGGCGAAAAACGCATCAACCTTTTTTTGAATTTCGGAATACTTTAGGTGAATGTCCTCTTCCGGAAGTAATGCTGTAATGAATGCAGAGATGAATTCAATATCAAACCGATATTCTGCGTACTCCAACGTCAGAAATGCGGAATAAACAATCCATCCGTCGGCACTCAGGTTTTCTACCTGGCGATAATGCTTCAAAACAATGGTCTGAACCGTGTCAATGAAATCCCATTTTCGCATTTCTTTCCAGTTGATGTCAAATAAATCTTCCTCGATCGTTTTTTCGATGATTTCTTTCTTTTGTTCTTCGGTCAACCAGGGCAGTTTGGCAAAAATTTTATTACTTTTTTCATAAGGGTTCTTGCCATGGGCATAACTTTTTACCCATTCGTCAAATTCCGGGTGTTTTGCACGCAAATCAACGCCATTACGCTCATCGTTTAGTAATACAAAGAGACGAATCAGGAAAATGGGCCCTGTTTCGGAAAGGATATTTTCGATTTTCTTAACTACCGCAGGCCGTCTTTCCGTTTCTATTTCCGGGTATTGTTTATACATCAGTTTGCGGATTGCCGGAGTGAGATCCTGCATGATCCGAAGGTACATTCCCTGGTAAAAATCATAGACTTCCGGTTTCGGTTCAAAACCATCTTTCAGCTCCGGAGGGAACAAGCTTAAATACACGTCGAACCAATCATCAAATTCACTTGGCTCAAGATCATCGTCGTCATCAAACATATAGTTAATTTTTTTTGAGGTTTGGTGCTGTTCAAAAATACTTCTGCTCAAAAAAGCCGAAGAAATATTTTCAGCTATGCAAGGTCTACGACCTTGTTTGAATTTCCCGGGCTTTTTAATCA
>DATBXH010000622.1:0-2764 GCA_036514375.1 Bacteroidales bacterium
TTAATATAAATATCAATGAGCAACAAGAAACTGCATTTTGAAACACTGCAGGTACATGCCGGTCAGCAACCTGATCCTGCTACGAACTCGAGGGCGGTACCTATTTACCAAACATCATCATACGTATTTAACAATGCTGAACATGGCGCCAGTCTGTTTGCATTGAAGGAGATGGGGAATATTTATACAAGGATGATGAATCCTACTACAGATGTGTTCGAAAAACGGATTGCTGCCCTTGAAGGAGGAATTGCAGCATTGGCAACATCATCAGGACAAGCTGCACAGTTTATTGCTCTGAACAATATTTTGCAGGCAGGAGATAATTTCGTTTCTACCTCATTTTTGTACGGTGGAACTTACAACCAGTTTAAAGTTGCTTTCAAGCGTTTAGGCATTGAAGTAAGATTTGCTGATGGAGATAAGGTGGAAAGCTTTGAAAAGCTAATAGATAAAAAAACTAAAGCTATTTATCTTGAGACGATCGGTAATCCTGAATTTAATGTTCCGGATTTTGATGCTTTTGCAAAGCTGGCCGGAAAGCATGAAGTGCCTTTATTTGTAGATAATACATTTGGTGCTGGCGGATACTTGTGTCAACCAATTGAATTTGGAGCAAATGTTGTTACACACTCCGCTACTAAATGGATTGGAGGTCATGGTACCAGTATTGGCGGTGCTATTATTGATGCTGGTAATTACAATTGGGGAAATGGCAAATTCCCTCAATTCAGTGAACCTTCTGAAGGTTACCATGGCCTGAATTTTTGGAAATCTTTTGGAGCCGGTAGTCAGTATGGTAACATAGCCTTTATTACTCGAGCCAGAGTGGAAGGACTGCGAGATTTCGGACCAGCTATCAGCCCGTTTAACTCTTTTTTATTGCTTCAAGGACTCGAAACTTTGTCTCTGCGCGTACAACGTACTGTTGATAATGCTTTGGAACTGGCTCAATGGCTTGAAAGACACCCATTGGTTGAGAAAGTAAGCTATCCCGGATTAGTTAGCAGTCCGTATCACAAACTTGCCAAAAGGTATTTGCGCAATGGATTTGGAGGCGTTTTTACTTTCAGAGTTAAAGCAGGGAAGGAGAAGGCCGCAGAATTAATTAATAACCTAGAATTAATCAGCCATTTAGCTAACGTTGGTGACGCCAAGACTCTGATTATTCATCCAGCTACCACTACGCATCAGCAACTGACCGATGAGGAACAATTAGCAAGTGGTGTATATCCCAATCTCTTACGTGTTTCTCTTGGAATCGAACATATTGATGATTTAAAAAGCGATTTTACGCAAGCTTTTACGCGAGTTTTTAAATAGAATTAACGAACTGTGAATTAACAATAAAGGCTGTTTCTGCCAATTAACACGGGGAAACAGCCTTTTTTGTGTGTTATTACAACAACTTCACAATGATGCTTTTATAAACATCTTATCGAAGAAAAGTTAAGATGTAATAAATTGTAACAAGCAAAAATTAAATTTCTTAAATATTTTAAAATAAATGACTTGATAGAATCGACTTTTTAATCTTATGTTATAAAACATATGTTAAAGAATGTTAATTTATCTTTTAATTCATTTACTTTGATCCCGTCAAACATAAAGTTTTTGACGCGCAGTAATAATAAGGAGTGAAACCCGGTGTAACATTACAACTACTAACTAGCTACACCTTTACAGTTTAGATACAGCCTAACCAGAACACGACCGGGTTTTTCCTTATTATTCGTTGGAAGCCTTTCCTAACGATGCGAGAATTCCACCATCAACATACAAAACGTGACCATTAACAAAGTCTGATGCTTTGGATGCTAAAAATATGGCAGCTCCCTGAAGATCTTCCGGTTCACCCCAGCGGGCAGCAGGTGTGCGGCTAATAATAAATTCGTTGAAAGGATGTCCGCCCACACGAATTGGAGCAGTTTGGGCAGTAGCAAAATAACCCGGACCAATACCATTCACCTGGATGTTAAATTTAGCCCATTCCGTGGCAAGGTTACGGGTCAGCATTTTTAAACCGCCCTTGGCAGATGCATAGGCACTCACCGTTTCACGACCAAGTTCACTCATCATCGAGCACATGTTGATGATTTTACCGGAACCACGCTTTATCATTCCCTTAGCAACATATTTCGACATAATGAAAGGTCCAACCAGGTCGATCTTAATTACCTGCTCAAAATCGCTAACCTCCATATCAACTGCCGGAATCCGTTTGATAATGCCAGCATTGTTAACAAGGATGTCAATGGGACCAACCTCTTTTTCAATTTTTTCTATATGCTCCTTTACTGCTTTTTCGTTGGTTACATCGAAAATATAGCCTTTTACTTTAATTCCATTTGCAGCATATTCCTTGATAGCATTATCAAGTTTTTCCTGTAAAATATCGTTAATAATAATTTGCGCCCCGGCTTTAGCCAAACCAGTGGCAATTGCCATTCCCAGGCCATGAGTAGCTCCTGTAACAAGTGCTCTTTTACCTGTAAGATCAAAAATTGAAATAGACATTTTTACAATAGTTTTAAATTAAAATAATATTTAAGGTTTAATAATTTGTAACGTACTTAGTTGATAGCTAAAAACGTTATCGATATTTGCAAGTTGTAGCTGACTACTTTAAAAGATCCGGTGTGCGCGAATCCATATCATCGTAGTCCAGATTTTCACCGGCCATACCCCAGATAAAGCTGTAGTTATTGGTACCGGCGGCAGAATGGATAGACCATGAAGGCGATAAAACAGCTTCTTCATTATT
>DATBXH010000623.1:0-4717 GCA_036514375.1 Bacteroidales bacterium
TTTATGATTGTTTTAAAAAGTTTGCTTTTTATCAGCAAGTTTTTTTATTTTTTAGTGTCCAATTTGTAATTTTAAATATAAGTCAAAAAGCGACTGTTGTAGTATGACCGATGAGGAATTAACCCTTCGCTTAATAGCTAAAGATAATTTGGCCTTCAGGGAATTGGTACAAAAGTATCAGTCGATGGTTTATAAAGCATGCTACAATTTGTTGAATCAATCTCAGGATGCTGAGGATATTGCTCAGGAAGTATTTATTGAAGTATTTGAGTCAATATCTCAGTTTCGACAGCAATCGAAGCTTTCTACCTGGTTGTACCGAATTACGATTAATAAATCGCTGAACCATTTGAGAAAGAACAAATGGAAAAACTTGGTTAATAGCATTGAGCAATTTTTTGTGGGTGATAAAAATGCTAATTTGGAGATTGAGGACAAATCTGCAAACGATTCTCCATATAGCATTGATTATTTGGAACGAGGTAAAGTACTTCAGACAGCTATTGATTCTTTACCTGAGAATCAGAAGATAGCTTTTACGCTGAATAAATTTGATGAACTTTCGTACCAGGAAATCACCGAAATTATGGATCTTTCGCTTGCTTCGGTGGAATCGCTGATACACAGGGCTAAAATAAATCTTCAAAAAAAATTGATTGATTATTATAAAAACTAAATTTAATAGTGCAAGTTTTTAAGAGTTAACGTGTCAAATGAGAAATTAAGGGAGGCAGGTATGAACTGCAAATATATAAATAGAAATTTGATTGGATATATTGAACGGTCGATTCCAATTGAGTTACAGGAAGACATAGACAAGCATTTAAGTGAATGTCTTTCTTGCAAAAGCCTTTTTGAGGAAGTAAGGAAAACCTATTTGGTATTTGATGAAAGAACGATTCCAGAAGTTAATCCTTTCTTTTATAGCAAATTAGAACATAAGCTTAGGACTAAGGGACAAAAAGAAGTCCAACTTGTCACTGAATTAGTTTGGAAGCTTCGGTCTGTTGCTGCGACAGCTTTAATTTTTGTTGGTGTAAGCATGGGTGTTATAATTGGCAAAAGTCTTTACGGATCGGGTGCTGCATTAAGCAACCCTAATCGCGCTGAGATACTTCAGGAATACGCATCGGAGTATTATCTTACTGATTCAGGTGAAGAAACAATGAATGCTTTGATATCTAACGAATAACCCATCATGAACTATTTTTTAAAATATCGGTTTGCCATTTGGGCAATCATTATTCTCTCGGTGATTATTCTTTCATCTTTTGGAACGTTGCTTTTTTTAAGATATTCGCATCGTCAGGATGGGCCCAGGGATGAAGACTCAAGACGCCGGTCGCAAATTGGGCTGTTTTTTAAGAATGAATTAAAATTATCGTCCGAACAGGAAAAACTGTTTAAAGGGTTTCGTCACCAGTTTTTTCAGAACTCAAAGGTTATTTTTGATTCTCTTGAAAAAAAGAGAATTCGTATGATTGAAGTAATGAGCAGTGCTAATCCGGATAGTTTGGTTTTGTTTAAAATTTCTGATGATGTTGGAGATCTCCATTCAAAGCTAAAACGCGAAAATGTTAAATTTATTTTAAATCTTCGAAGCATTTGCACACCAGAACAAATTCAAAAATTGAACACGATCAATAAAGATTTAATCGGGCCTGAAGGGCCTATGCATCGTATGAATCCCCACAGAGGACAGAGCCATCGTCCTGATCAAAAAGAGAAGACAAATTAAGGTTACGGAGAACAAAGTCGGCTATATTTAATAAGAAAGTAAGCATTATTAGTTGGGGGTTGTAACATGCTTTAGTTTGTCCTTAAAAACTTTTCTAAACTTTTCAATTTTGGGGGCGATCACATAAACGCAATAAGGAGCATCTTTATTTAAGTCATAATAATCCAGATGATAATCTTCTGCTTTATAAAAGCTTGTAAACATGGTTATTTCTGTAACAATTGCTTTTTTGTAAGCTCCCGATGCCGAAAGCATCTGTTTATATTCTAAAGCAATTTCTTTTTGTCTTTCATTACGGTAAAAAATAGCAGAACGGTATTGTGTGCCGACATCATTTCCCTGGCGGTTTAATGAGGTTGGATCGTGTATGAGCCAGAAAACCTCAAGGAGTTCGTCAAAGGTAATCACATCAGTATCAAATATAATCTCACAGACTTCGGCATGACCTGTGCTTCCAGCACAAACTTCATGATACGAAGGGTTCTTTACCTTTCCTCCTGAATACCCCGGAATAACTTTGATGACCCCTTTTAGTTCCTGAAAAATAGCTTCAACGCACCAAAAACATCCTGCGCCTAAAACAGCCGTATCGATGCCGCTCTTGCAATCATTATTTTCATTAAACATCATAGGGTTGTTGTATTTTTCAGCAACACAGTTTCCATTAAAAAAGTTAAGGAGAAAAAACATGAAAAAGATGAATTCTGTTTTCATCCAAATGTTTTATGTTTTGAAACATTGACAATTTTGTAGTTTCCGAACATGAATTTGCATCAGTATTAGTGTTTTAAGGTTTCAAATGTTAAAAATAGTACGAAGTTGTATGCTGTCTAGTAAAATTTTTTGATTACTTATTCCTATATTAAGGAATATCACTGATCTTTCTGAGGTTAAAACAAAATATGAAACGAAAAGTTGAAAAAGCTAAGCTCCAAACGCAAGTTTTTAAAATGGGTTGTGTCTAACATCACGTAGAAAATTAATATAAATCTTAGGTTATGAAAACAAAACATTTTATTTCATTAACAATCATTGCGTTAATGCTTTTTGGTGCAACATCAATTTTTGCACAACCTGGGCATGAATCTAACAGAGATAATGGTATTAAGTTTACGGATGATCAGAAGGCTAAAATAAAGGAAATTCGGATGGCCTCTTACAAAGAAATGAAGGCTTTGCGAAATCAGTTGGGAGAATTAAAGGCTAAAGAGCGAACTCTCACTACTGCGGATAAAGCAGATATGAATGCCATCAATGCGAATATTGATGAAATTACGAAAGTTCAAAATAAGATGATGAAAATTAAGGCCTCAAATCTTCAGCAAATTAGGAATCTGTTGACTGATGAGCAAAAAATGATTTTTGATTCCCATGGGATGGATAAAGGCATGTGGCATAAAAGGTCTATGCACGGAGATGGTGATGGTTTCAGGGGACAAATGGAGCATAAGAGACCACAACAAGAGAGTTAATTATATGAATTAGAATATGAAACACTTACGATGTAAATATCTTAACCATTTATTTATATTTTGTGAGTGTTTTTTTATTTTTTATTAAACCTGTAATGATGAAAACACTTTTAAAATTGATTGCATTTTCTATCGCCTTGATGGTAGTTGGTAATTTAAACGCACAGCAGCAGAGATCGCCTGAGGAAAGAGCAAAACGGGAAACCTCTATGGTAAAAGAACAGGTTGCTTTAACTGACTCGCAGTCGGTTAAGTACGAAGCAATTGCGTTGAAATATGCGAATATGATGTCAGAGTTCCGGAATATTCCTCGTGATAGCGTTCAATTGCGCCAAAAGAAGCGCGCCGAATTAAATGAGAAGAAAAGTACTGAAGTTAAAACTATTTTAACGCCTGAACAGTATGCCAAATATGAAAAATGGATGGAACAATTTCGGGGTCGTATGGGCGGAGGAAATCGTGGTGGTCGAGGTCAGCAGTAATGCAATTTGCAAAGGCATATAAAATAATTATTTGTAAATGAGGTGTTTTAAAAGTCTTCTTAAACGACGGGATTGCAAATCCCGTCGAGCGTACTACTCTGAAAAACGGGTTATATCGCTGAGCTGGATTACAAATCCAGCTCGATTTTACGACTTTTAAGACAACCTCATTTTTATGAGTTAAGCCGTTTGTTTATGGAGTAAGTCTTTGCGGGAGTTTAGAATTGCCTCCTGCTTATTCCTTGAGAACCATATCTATACACATGACAGCAGCAAGGATTAATATCCGCACCGGATTATCTGCCGGAACCTGTTCGTTTATTTCAAGCATATAGTTGTCGGCCGATGTAAATAATTCTTTCCCTAAACCGGCCCATTTCTTTGCTACATGCGCCAGTTCCACGTTGTCTTTCATAAACTTGAAATCCCAACTGGTCCATTTTCCTTTTAGCGTGCATACAATCCTTTCGTTTGGGTCTAAAACATCGAACTTTCCACCGATTGAGAAGAATTTTTGTTTGAAAAGGCCGACCAGATTGTCCTTTTCATCATAAACGCTCACTTTTGAAAGAAAAAATGAAACACCACGTGTAACAGTTAATATTTTTTCACCATGCACTGTTTGTATTTCGATATGAAACGGAGTCATCCGTTTATAATCGCTGAACCTGAATAATTTGGTAAAAAAGCCAAGGTTGTTTTCCCTGCATTCCATTATTATTTGGTTAGTTGTCGGGTCGTAAATATCATAGTTATTGGCGGCTTTAAATATTCCCAAATGCTCTTTTACAAAAAATAAGTTTCGGTTTAATAGTTTGTTCATGATATATAGTTATTTGATTTGCTCAAAGATATTCGAAAAAATAAAATATTAATAAGATCGGACAAACGCATTTACTTTTTGACCTGTTTTAGGGGAGAAAAAAGCATCTCCTTTTTTTGATCGTTACTCGGAGTATCGATATCGTTGCTCAGAGTGTCGACATCGATGCTCGGAGCAAAAGTATCGATGCAAAAAGCATCGA
>DATBXH010000624.1:0-2104 GCA_036514375.1 Bacteroidales bacterium
TAGGTAATTTGGGCATGCGAATTCGAAATCAGCTTGTTCCACCCGCTCATCCAAGGCTCAGCTCCAGCACCAACTTTCTCTTTAATCCTCTCAAAATCACTTTGCGTACACAATCCTCCGGGATGTTTCAACAGTACTGATTGAGACAGCGTATCAATATATTTTATTACGGAAACTGTCGTATCATTGCCCTTACCACCACTAACATCGTTCTTTTTGCAGGAAGTAGCTAACAAAAAATACCAGCCGCACAGAGTACAGATTAATAAAATATATTTTATAATTTTCATACAAAATGGTCTAATTAATAAAAAACTGAATTCTAACATATAAATGAGGCTGTATATAAGAAACCTTCCTTTTCTTATAAAGCAAATAACGGAAAACTATAGCCATCCTTGATAATTAGTAAACTAATCCCTCGAAAACAATAATGTTCCAAAACCAAATTGATCAAAGCCTCCGCTAGTACTTCCATAATCACCGCCACCTCCTTCAGGCTGTGTTGTCTGCACCCCCATTGCAGTATATTGTGCAGTTAACCCTTTTATTTTTACATAATGGTTGTACACCATTGCCCACATAGGTCTTACTGTTCCGCGGCTTGATGAACTAATGGAAGTTAATTGCCCAACATCTCCCTGACAATCTGTAATATAATTAACGGTAGTAAATGGCACCTCTAAGAAAGCAACATTGTATTTTGCCATATATTCGCTTCCTTTTAAAATCATATTATCATTAAAGCCCCATAAATCATCCCCTTGGTTCCATGCTAACTGGCAAATAACTTCTAATAAAGCTAATTCCAATGTACCATGACCTTGGTCTCTACCACTTTCCTGCCATTGCGCTAATCCCTGATCATTATAAACAACTGGTATCAAATTAAAGATATTACCATTGCCAGTTCCATGCTGAAAGTAGTTAATAACATAATTATACATGGAACGGTTATCGGTTAAAATACCTATAGACATAACTGCAGCCATACTGCATAAATCCCAGTTACCCCATATAAATTTAGTATTACAACCATCATGGTTTTGTAAGAAGGCTAATGCACCGGGATAGAATACCTTAAGCATCCATTGTTGATAATTTGCGAAATCAGCGGGTGCCCAACCACTATAATCACGTAACTGTTCACCGGCAATTGCAAATTCATACCCATAAATTCCAATGGCCAAAGAAACATTCGGATCTCCACTGCATGCAGTACAAGTATTTG
Source organism: Bacteroidales bacterium (assembly GCA_036514375.1). GTDB lineage: Bacteria > Bacteroidota > Bacteroidia > Bacteroidales > JAAUTT01 > JAAUTT01. The sequence continues at coordinate 1,232 of DATBXH010000624.1, forward strand.
CCCAGGCATTCAAAATGTTTACCGCCGCCTGCGCATAAGTAGCATCACCTGTAATTTTCCACCGAATACCTAACTGAAATGCAGCAGCAGCATCGTTCATAGCATTGCCGTAATTATCCGGCAATGGTTCCTCAGGACTGTTGCCACCACGTATAATTTTTGTTGTTGGATTTGCGAGGTAGGTAGTTTGTGCATGCGAGTTCGAAATCAGCTTGTTCCAACCACTCATCCATGGCTCAGCTCCTAGGCTAACTTTTCCCTTAATTCTGTCAAAATCACTTTGCGTACACAACCCACCGGGATGTTTCAGCAGCACTGACGGCGACAGCGTATCAATATATGAGACTGTACTGGTTGTATCAATTGACTTTGCCGGATTGTCCTGCTTTTTCGAACACCCAACTGTCATCCACAAAGAACTACACGCGATCAATAAAATAAAAAATAAGTACTTCATTAATTTCTTTATTAAAATAAGACACGAGGCATTTTCCAGCCCCGTATCTTGACTATACTATTCACTATTTTTTATAATAAACTGTATAAACCTGATTAGCAGACAAAGTCGAATTCCAAATCTGGAATTTATCAATTCCGCCTTTCATAGCTGGCTCTCCAGTGTTACTTACACATCCAATACCTAAATAGCTGCGATCTTGGGTATATACAGTTAAATCATACCCTGAAGGTAATGTAAGGGTTCCACTCGAAACCAAAACCCCATCTACATAAAGGTTTGAAACAAGATTAGCTTGTGAGTAGGTAACACAAACATGATGCCAGTCAGTGCCTTTAACAGATGCAGAAGTATTCTTTGAATATGAATTATAACCTGTAAAGCCGGTTACATTTTCGAATACAACGCCGGAAGTA
>DATBXH010000625.1:0-8463 GCA_036514375.1 Bacteroidales bacterium
CGATTATGACAATCTGGTTGCCAACGGATCGATGATGGGATCAGGAGGTATGATCGTTATTGACGAAGACGATTGTATGGTAGCCATGGCCAGGTATTATCTGGATTTTACTGTTGACGAATCGTGTGGGAAATGTTCTCCCTGTAGAATCGGTAATAAACGTCTCCTCGAAATTCTTGATAAAATCATAGAAGGAAAGGGTACAGAGGAAGATATTGACCGGTTACGATATCTTGGTAATGTAATAAAAGATACGTCACTGTGTGGCTTGGGTCAATCTGCACCAAACCCGGTTCTTTCCACACTTAATAACTTCATGAATGAATACATAGCACATGTTCGGGATCATAAGTGTCCTGCCGGAAAATGTAAATCTTTAATGAAATATGTTGTGGTTCCGGAAAATTGTGTGGGTTGTACAGCTTGTGCGCGCAATTGTCCGGTAAACGCTATTTCAGGAGAACGTAAACAAACACACTTTATCGATACCAGTATTTGTATTAAGTGCGGAGCTTGTATTGAAAGATGCAAATTCAATGCGATTGTCATTAATTAAGAGGTGATGGGAAAATGGAGTATGTCATATACTTTAAATCCTAAACCCGAGACATTAAAACAAAAACAACATGGACAACATAAAACTTACAATAGATAATAAACCAATAGAGGTGCCCAAAGGTATGTCGATCCTGCATGCAGCACGAACAGCAGGGATTGATATACCATCGCTTTGCTATTTTAAACTCGGAGATATGCCTATCGAGAATCGTCCCGGAGGATGCCGCGTTTGTGTAGTTGAAGTGGAAGGGCGCAGGAACCTGGCACCGGCTTGCGTTACGGAATGTACTGAGGGGATGGTAGTAAAAACTCATACCGTGAGGGCTTTGAATGCACGCAAAACTGTGCTTGAGCTGATACTCTCCGACCATCCTACGGATTGTCTGGTATGTGCTAAATCAGGAAATTGTGAACTGCAATCTTTGGCACAAAAAATGGGAATCCGTCAGTTACACTACACCGGAGAACAGTCCCACTATCGAAAAGACACATCGCCATCCATTATTCGCGACATGGATAAGTGCATTATGTGTCGCAGGTGTGAGATGATGTGCAACGAAGTACAGTCGGTCGGAGCCCTTTCAGGTATTAACCGCGGATTTATGTCGGTGGTATCGCCTGCCTTTGAAATGAATCTCGATCATTCAGTATGTACCTATTGCGGGCAGTGTGTAGCTGTTTGTCCCACCGGAGCACTTACAGAAGTCGATCATACGAATGCTGTCATCCGGGCTCTCGCTGATCCTAATAAAACGGTTGTTGTACAGACTGCACCTGCAGTTCGTGCGGCGCTTGGTGAAGAATTTGGACTGGAACCGGGGACATTGGTTACCGGGAAAATGGTTGCCGCTTTACGTCAGTTGGGCTTTAATTATGTATTCGATACGGACTTTGCTGCCGACCTCACCATTATGGAGGAAGGTACGGAATTATTAGGCCGTCTCAGTAAATTTCTGGCCGGCGATAAGGATGTAAAACTTCCAATCCTTACTTCCTGCTGCCCGGCGTGGGTGAAATTCTTTGAACATCAATTCCCTGATATGCTAGATATTCCATCTACCGCCAAATCACCCCAACAAATGTTTGGGCCCATTGCCAAGGAATATTTCGGAAAAAAACTGGGAATCGATCGTAAGGACATGGTTGTTGTTTCCATCATGCCATGTCTTGCCAAGAAATATGAATGTTCGCGCGACGAATTCAAAGCAGATGGTAATCCGGATGTAGATTATTCGATCTCAACCAGAGAACTTGCACACCTGATTAAACAAGCGAATATTGACTTTAATGCATTACCGGACGAAGATTTCGATCAGCCTTTGGGAGAATCGACAGGGGCTGCTGTCATTTTCGGAACTACAGGCGGTGTAATTGAAGCTGCTGTCCGCACAGCCTATGAGCTGCATACCGGTAAAAAACTTCCCAGGGTTGATTTTAATGAATTACGGGGATTGGATGGTATTCGCCAGGCAACCATTGATGTGGACGGATTACCATTAAATATTGGCATTGCCCATGGCTTAAGCAACGCACGCAAACTTCTTGAAGACATACGCGCGGGAAAATCAAAATTTCACGCCATTGAAATTATGGCTTGTCCGGGTGGCTGCATTGGTGGCGGAGGACAACCATTGCATCACGGAAATTTTGAAGTTCTTAAAAAACGTCAGATGGCAATTTATCGCGAGGATGCAGGGAAACCTATCCGTAAATCCCATGAAAATCCGTTTATTATTGAGCTCTACAAGGAATTCCTTGGCAAGCCTTTGGGTGAGAAATCGCATCATCTGCTCCATACTGTCTATTTCGACAGAAGCCGCAAGCCGATAGTCATTAAATCGGGAAAGGAAGAGTAATTCGTCGATAGTCCGTAGCCGATTGTCCATAGCAGGACGCTTCTGTCGACTATCGGCCACCGGCTACGGACTTCTTAATAATAACTATAAATGAATTAAAAATATGTCCAGCATAAAAGTTGAGCTTAAACAAAGTGATGTTGAGAAGCTGAAGGATATTTGCAGGTCGTTTCACAACGATTCAGGCGAATTAATCAATGTTTTGCATAAAGCACAGCACACCTTTGGGTATCTTCCTGCGGAAGTGCAGGAAATTGTGGCTGAAGAATTGAATGTTCCTGTTGCAAAGGTTTACGGGGTGGTAACATTCTATTCTTTTTTTACAATGACGCCGAAGGGATTACATCCCGTTTCGGTTTGCACAGGAACAGCCTGTTACGTAAGGGGCGCCGAAAAAGTACTCGATGAATTCAAACGTATCCTGAAAGTAGAAGTAGGAGATACAACTCCTGACGGTAAGTTTTCCCTCAGTTGCCTTCGTTGTGTAGGTGCCTGTGGCCTGGCCCCCGTGGTCATGATCGGCGAAAAAGTTTATGGTCGTGTTTCACCCGATGGTGTAAAAGATATTTTGAATGAATACCAATAAAAGGTATGTGACATTCAAATTTTGTTAGCAGACACATAAAAATTGCCACGTCACATTCAAATTTTGCCACGTGACATTAATAAATTGCCACATGACACAGTTAAATTAACACATGACACTCATAAATTGACATGTGATACATTTAAATTAACACGTGACATTAATAAATTGCCATATGACATACATAAATTAACACATGACATTCATAAATTACGATATGACACTCGTAAATTACCACATGACATCAATAAATTGCGATGTGACACATCTAAATTAACACATGACATTCATAAATTGACATGTGACATACATAAATCATCATATGACATCAATAAATTGACTTGTGACACATCTAAATTGCCACGTGACATTCAAATTTTGCCATGTGACATGCTTAAATCAATATATCACAAATAAACTATCTTATGACGTTCAATAATCTTTATATGTGCTTGTCCTGGCTAAAGTAATAGCACTGTGTTATTTATTAATGTGAATTATTATTTTATAACGAACTAAATAGTTTTGTTCCTTTTGTTTGTTAGCAGTAACTATAGTTAATTTAAAATTCCACCTCTCTTAATATTATGTATACCTATCATTTTTAATTATTTATGGCTTAACTGATTTTTTTTAAAAAAAATTTTAGTTTGGAGGGTTACTTTTTGCCTGCGAAGTGTATTAATGTATGTAAAAAGTCAGTTAAGCAATTCAGAGAAGCAAACAGAAGCAAAGAAGCCATTAGAAGCAATAGTTAAACGTTAGGCGCTATTCTTACATAATCTCTCCTTACCTCCAACGAGGACGTTATGTTCAAATCATCTTGAAGACCATAAGCCTCTCTTATTGAGAGGCTTTGTTTTTTTCTTTATCCAGTATTTCCTTTTTAAACTTCTCGTAATCTTCAAGCACTCTCAAATGAATATCGTAATCATTGGCCTGTATCAAAAATTGATCATCAGGTTTGCAATAAAGCATGAATTTATCCAACAGGTTACCGGACAAACCTGTAATTTCGGCCACAATATCGCGATTAAATTTCTGATATGTAAAAAGAAATACTTTATCACGTTCCTTAGCGGCCTGAAGCCTCCGTAAGGATTTCCCTTCTTTACTAAAAAGCATATATAGCGCAGTAACCGGGCTACCAAGAGGTATTGCGGCCTGTTCCTGCAAAGGATGAACAGGCAGTTTGCCAATTGCTTTCCTCAAATTTTCCGTAACTAATTTTGTTTTATCTTCCGGTGTTTCGGTATGCAGAAATTTATATTTGAATTCCTGATAGGAACCCCAGCCATAAATATCAATTCCTCCCATTTCATAGGCCTGCTCTTCCAAAGGAATCTCAGGAATCCGTAATTGCCATATAAGGGAATCAGCGACTGCTATTTTTGCCGGGTAAAAGCTTATCGATTTAATATACAACGTATCACCGATGCGTGCGGATAGACTAAATACCCCTAAAGAATCAGACAAAACACCATACCGGAGATTTTTATTGATTATACTGGCAAAGACCACTGGCCCGCCGGTTCTGGAATTTATGAGCCTGGCCCTGATGACGTGAAAAGGTTTGTCGTCGTACTGGCAAAGAACCGGTTTAACATAAACAGTAAATACCAGTAAAATAACAAGTTTGATTGACACCTCTCTATAACTCAAAATCCCGGATGATTTAGCATGTTTGACCAATTGCACTATACATTAAATAGTAATTCCCCGTATTAGGGCAATCACAAGGTTTCATTTTACCCTTCTTTGGGCGTTCGTGGCGAACATTTTTTCTGGATGAAGCACAGGAAATAATTCCTGTTAACATTATAGCAATGAACAGGTATAAAAAAATTCTTTTAATGCTTCGTAAAACACCCATCAGGTCTGTAATTTTGCTGAAAGGTAGAGATTATTTTTAGTACAAGATATTAAAATTTGTTAATAATCAAGGTTAGTTAACTTTGTACCTCATTTTTAATCAAGGTTTGCTATGTTTATTGCCAGGGAAAAGTATCGTACCAATATCATTGAATATGTTCTTTACATCTTTCATATCGAAGACGTTATAAGAGTTAATAAATTTAGTCTGGAGGCATTGGAAAAAACGATCATACCATCGTATAACCTGCCGGATAATCAACTTAATGAAGTACGGGCCTGGTATAGTGACCTGATCGATCAAATGAAAAAAGATGAAGTGTTGGAAAGCGGGCATATTACACCCGTTAAAGAACTCATATTTAAGCTGAACGATCTTCACATTGAACTGTTAAACTCGCTGGATGAAGAGCGTTACATTGAACTATACCATTGGTCCTCAGGATTTATCAGAGAACTCAAAGCAAAAATGAAACATCCGGAATTAACGGAGGTGGAGGTCTGCCTGAATGGGCTTTACGAATACATGCTTCTGAAAATGAAGGGACAGAATATCAGCATGGAAACAACGGAAGCTATGAGTGTTTTTAGCCAGATGATGCGTTATCTTTCAAAAAAATATAACAAACGGTTTCGAACATCCTGAGACTAGTCAGAGTTTGTCTTTAAAGAGTCATTTTGTTGTGCGCGGTCTCTGAATACACCAGATAATGCAACATGATGGGACTAATTAACGTCTCAGATTATCCAATTACATTTACTGGATAATGTCCATATCAGGCTTCTCAAATTTTGATAAGTTCTCTTTTGCTATGATATCTGATGAATAACAATTTATAATTTCTCCTACAAAGAAGTGATGAAAATCTCCTTTGGGATAAATTTCGCGTATCAAATTGTCCTTTAAAAAATTATCAGGCTGTAAACGGTCAACATATAACTTCCTGCATTCTAAAACCAGCCTGGCCTCCGAAAAATAAATTCCCCCAGTCCCGGTAACAACCTTGGTTAAACCGGCCACTTGTGCCTTATTAACATGGCGCCCCGAATGACTTCCGCAAAAGTTAAGCGTATCGCGATACTTTTCAGCAAAAAAAGAAAGTGTAAACAATTCCGCTTTATTAATAAACTCAAGCGTGTATCGTTGTGGTCTTATAAAACAAATCGCAATCGGTTTATTCCAAAGAATTCCAAGAGCACCCCAACTCGCAGTCATGGTGTTATAAGACTCTGAATTTCCTGCAGTAACGAGCATCCAATCATTATCGAGTAACTTGAATACATTATCTGTTACATTCTTAACATTAATACGGTTTAATGTCTTTTCCATCTCATTTCCAATTAATTTATTCTTAAAATCAGGCTTAGTTTCAATAATTGCGATTGGTGAAAGTTACAACTTTAGTTTTTGCAATGTTTAGCAAATTGCAATAAAATTTGTTGCTTTGTAAGTATTTTTTCAGCAGGACAATTAATTATGAATAGGTCGATGGATGTGCTTGATAGCGTGAAACTAAATTTCAGTGAAAGTGGATTTGTTCTCCTGAATATTATCCTGGCTCTTATCATGTTCGGCGTTGCTTTGGAAATTAAGGCTAAAAATCTTAAGCTGATCCTTACAAATCCTAAGCCCATCATGGTCGGTTTATTATCGCAGTATATTGTAATGCCTGCTTTTTCATTTCTCTGTGTACTGCTGTTACACCCTTCTCCGTCTGTGGCTTTAGGTATGATACTTGTGGCTGCATGCCCGGGCGGTAATATCTCGAATTTTCTTTCATCACTGGCAAAAGGTAATATAGAACTGTCAGTAACTCTAACCGCCATTATAACCATCATTGCGGTATTTTTCACACCTTTTAATTTTGCATTATATGGCAGCCTGTATTCCGAAGCATCTCATTTGCTGATACCTATTAAAATAGATGCTTGGGAAATGATAAAGGCTGTACTTCTTTTACTTGGCATTCCTCTTGCAGTTGGGATGTTTTGCTCCTGGAGGTTTCCATTATTTTCAAAATTTATTTCAAAACCAATGAAAGTATTTTCACTGCTTGCTTTCATGGGTTTTATCGTAGCAGCTCTCTCTGCCAATTTTCATTATTTTTTGAAATATATCCATTTAATTATACTCCTGGTGTTTGTCCAAAACTCCCTGGCGTTTCTAACAGGTTACCTCACTGCCAAATCCTTCAGATTATCCTGGAAGGATGCAAAAACAATTTCAATCGAAAGTGGAATTCACAATTCAGGACTGGGTTTGGTTTTAATTTTCAATCCCAGATTATTCAATGGACTTGGTGGTATGGCCTTTGTAGCAGCCTGGTGGGGAATTTGGCATTTAATTGCCGGACTAGGACTTGCAACCTTTTATTCGAAACAAAGAATTGATTCAAATTGAAATATATTATGAACAGGCAACATCTTTTTAGATACTCTAAATCGTACGCATTATTAAAAAGGTACGTACGTTTTGCACACTCGATATTCTATGAGGAAGTTTGCGTGGTCACGCCCGAGAATATTCCGTTAAATGAGCCGGTAATTTTTGCACCAAACCACCAGAATGCCTTAATGGATGCGTTAGCTATCCTTCTGCTCACCGACACTCAGCCGGTTTTTATGGCAAGAGCCGATATCTTTAAAAAGAAAACAACCAGTAAGCTTCTTAACTTCTTAAAAATAATACCCGTATATCGAATCCGCGATGGAGTTGATAATCTGTCGAACAATACGGAAAGTTTTGGTATCGCATTAAGAGCCTTGGGTTATGGTCAGGCAGTAGGAATTATGCCCGAAGGAAACCATGGCGATCAACATAGGCTCAGACCCTTAAAAAAGGGAGTTGCCCGGTTCGCCCTTGCCGCACAGGAAAATTTTGGGAATACGGTTTCAGTCAGGATTGTGCCCGTAGGCATCGAATACAGCCATTACACACATTTTAGGAGTAAACTGCTCGTAATTTTCGGGAAACCTATTGATGTGTCTCAGTTTTTCGCGACCTATAAAGAAAATCCTCAGTCGGCATACAACTTATTAAGGGACCGACTCGCAGTTGAATTGAAACGAAATATGCTGGATATCGATAATTCGGAATATTACGACCTGATATACAAGCTAAAAGAAATGTATGCTCCCAGGCTCCAGCAAAAACAGGATCTGACAGGCGATTATTATTTTCGTTTTCTGGCCGAAAAGCAAATAACAGAGAAATTGGTTGCTCTTGCAACCGAAAAACCGGATTTGATGGAGTCGTTAAAGAGTAATGTTTACGAGTTCTATAGTGGCTTGAATCAATTGAAGCTTCGTAATTGGGTATTTGACGCTGAAATGCCGGACAGAAAGACATTGTATTTTGATATTGTGAGATATGCAGCGTTTCTGCCACTTTTTGTGATTGCTGTTGCATTCAATATAATTCCTTATCTGATTTGCGATTATGTTGCAAGAAGAATAAAAGATACTCAGTTTCAAAGTTCATTCAAGTTTGTAGTTGGCATATTTCTATTTCCATTGTATTATTTCCTTTTCCTGTTTTTTCCCATGCCACTCATAACCAAAATAGTCATTCTGCTACCAATGGCTGTTTTA
>DATBXH010000626.1:0-3920 GCA_036514375.1 Bacteroidales bacterium
GAATGCCAGGGAGAAGGCGAAATTAACGTGGAAATGCAGTTTATGGCCGATGTCCGTTTAATATGCGAAAGCTGCCACGGCAAACGGTTTAAGGAAGAAGTACTGGAAGTAAAGTACCACGACAAAAGCATTTTTGATGTATTGGAAATGACGGTTGAAGAAGCCATTGAATTCTTTGGCCAGCAAAAAGGAAACACGGAAAAAAGGATTGTTCAGAAGTTAAAACCGCTGGCTGACGTGGGACTGGGTTATGTAAAACTGGGGCAATCGTCAAGCACATTGAGCGGTGGCGAAAGTCAGCGTGTGAAACTGGCTTCCTTCCTCACCCAGGAAAAAAGCATGGAACCAACCTTATTCATTTTTGATGAACCGACAACTGGTCTTCATTTCCACGATATCCGTAAGTTGCTTGATGCGTTCAACGCTTTGGTTGAGAACGGACACAGCATCATCGTCATTGAGCATAACATGGAAGTGATCAAAAGTGCCGATTGGGTCATCGATCTTGGACCCGAAGGTGGTAAAGCAGGTGGTAGCCTTGTTTTCCAGGGAACACCGGAGCAACTGGTGAAGTGTAAAGAATCGTATACCGGTAAATTCCTGGCTGAAAAACTCTAAGCTTCCGAATGGATAACTTTTGCTTTGTGCTTCGGATTAAGTACCGGAAACAGGACCAATGCAATTGATCCCCAAAGCAGGTAAATCAGGCTGGTACAAGAGTGAGCGATAAGAGCAAAGATTAATCCGTCGGACCGGTTTATACCAAAGAGGAAAAGAGATTCAATTACCATAAAATGCCATGCACCGATTCCGCCCTGTACAGGAGCCAGCATGGCCAAACCACTCATCAGGAAGGTAAACATCGCCACCCAGATGGTGAGATGCTGTGTAGGGGGATATGCCAGAAAAACCACGTAGAGCATAAGCAGCCACATCAGGAAGATGAACAGTGTGTGGCCGATGAAATACCATTTATTCTCGAGCATCAGAATGGATTTGATTCCTTCCTTGAATTCCCGTTTTATCTTGTTGATCCGTTCGCTGAACTTACCGTTTTTAAAAGGTTTTATCAGAAAGAAGATAACTATAATCAGGATAACAACAGCCACACCAAGCAGAATGTTAGCTAGGGAAAGCAATTTGGCAAAGTTCTCTCCCAGTTGAGGATGCAACCTGAAAAACTCCTGCAGAATACTAATATTGATAAGAAAAATAATTACTGCAAGCCCCATCATAGTCAACGTATCGGCAATACGCTCTACAATCATGGTTCCCACCAATTTGGAAGCTGGAATCTTCTCATACTTTGCAAGAACGGTACAGCGTGCAACCTCTCCGCCCCTTGGAATAATCAGGTTTGTAAAATACAACACCATCACCGAAAGAAATATATTGCTCACTTTCGGGTCGTATCCCAAAGGTTTAATCAGCATTTTCCACCGGATGGCCCTGCTAACGTGGCTTAACAAACTTAACACTACAGATACCAGAACCCAGAAATAATTTGTCTCGGCCAGCCCACGTTTAATGGAAGCCCAGTCCAAATGCCGGTATTGTAACCAAAATAAAAACAACCCAATGAAAAGGAGTACCGAATAGATCACAGCGTTTTTAACGTGTTTCATGCTTGCCAGAGTTTACAAAATCCAAAAATAAAAATAATTGGTGTGATCCATGGCATGCCGAAGCTCAAAATCCATAAAATTCACATTATCGGTTGTCAATGGCGATCAATTAACAATAAAAGAGGAAAGAAAAAAAATGGAGAGAAAAGTTTGAAGTTCATACGGAAATGACACAGTTTATTGAATAGACCCGGTTATGCTACATTACAAAACCATTTTGTTACATAACAAAATGATTTTGCTACATTACAAAGAAGCTTTGCTACATAGCAAAACGAATTTGTTACATTACAGAGGAGCTATGTAATGTAGCGCAGTGGCTATGTAACATTGCAAAATAAATTTGCTGCATTACAAATGGCTTTTGTTGTATTTGTCCAAATTTAATCAGGTGAACTTCTAAGCGTATTTAAAAGCAGGGATAAAAGAGTATCATAGTTTTCTGATTCGCAACATTTTCAAATTTCTCCGCTCGTCGCAGCGTCCCGCTACGACATTTCCTTCCGGCCTCCGGCCAAATCTGATTATTGTTAATCTGACATTTAGTGTTTTGATTCGGCTGGAAGCCGGTAAGTATAAACATAGCGAGACGCTACGCTTAGCAGTAGAGAGAATTGTTCTTTCATCGTCATCATTCCTTCCATTCAAACTTCAGTGGCAGTTCATCCGGTGTTTTTACAGGAAGGAGACATCTGTCCTGCTCACATAGCACAAAAGCACCGGATTGATTATCGCGAATGAGCCTCACATGGGTACCGGTCCATTTACGTATAAGCGGATATCCCCTGATAAAACGGTCGGGCAGGGTTAGTGTAACAGGCCCATGCTTATATTCGTCCAACGCCTGAATAAATGATGCCACCATGGCAGGTATCTGGCTTGCTGTTGTTTGTCTTCTTTCAAATGTCTTTAGAACCAGGGGCTCAAACTCTTTCAGAAAACCGGATGCACGTAAACGTGTCCAGGTAAGCAGAAGACTGTGTGCACCGGCAGGCTGGGCATGATCGTATTTCTCTTCGAACTTCATAAATATTCCGGATTCACCGGCACTGGTAAAGATCTTGCCATCGCTTGCGGCAAACTTTTTAAAAGCAGTTTTTACCATACTTATGGCAACATCAAGATAACCGGCAGTACCGGTTACTTCCCAGGCAGTGAACATGGCAAGTGCCGTATGAGCATAATCAGTGATATGTCCGGACTTTCCGGGCAATCGTTCGATATTCCCGTTTGCATAACGCCCGGTCAGGATTCTCACCAGATTTTCAATCACTTTCAGGTACTCATTCTTCGGAGAATGTGCGTACAAAATTGTAAAACCTAATAATGTCAGCGCATTGGTATCGGTAACCACCTTATCGTCAAGAAACGGCCGGGGACGACGATTTCTTTCCTGCTGCAGTTTTTCGTAGTAAGTTGCCCATTCCAGACGGCATTCTATCTTCTGTTCCGGTGATAAGGCCTGAAAAACCTTTGATCCCCTGGGATGTGGAATCCTGAACCGGTATACACCGTGAATGTTCGAAGTATCAGAAGTAATATCCCATTCCCGGGATAATCTTCGGCCCGTGTTTTCGCCCAGCACCGCCTCCAATTGCTGCGGAGTCCAGGCATAAAAACTTCCTTCGCCACCGGGATCGTCGGCATCCTCTGCACTGGCAAACCCAAGGAACTGTCCATCCTTATGAACAACCATGTCCCGGAGAAGGTAAGAAGCAACATGTTCAGCAGTCTGCAGAAAATCGGGCCGGACAAACCTTGAAGATGCCAGGGCAAATACAGCCATTAGCTGGGCATTGTCATAAAGCATCTTTTCAAAATGGGGAACACGCCATTCGCGATCGGTGCTGTAACGGTGGAATCCCCCTCCTACCCTGTCGTGCAGGCCACTATCCTGGATGGCTTCCAATGTCGATTCTAATTTGGAAGCTATGGTTTCGGGTACTTTCCCTTGACTCAGCAGAAAACAATAAAGGCTATGGGACGGGAACCTGGGGGCGCGTCCCGCACCGGAAAAATCCGGATGGGTACTGTCGTAGTGTTCTTCCAGAAATGCAAAAAGCTGCTTCTTCAGATCATTCGCTCCTCCGGAAGCTCTTTCATGCTCTTCCTGAAGCGAACCGGAAAGCTGGTTAGCGAAATTAACAATCTCTTCACGATTCTCTTTCCAGGCCTGACCGATCTGCACAACCATGTTCATCCAATTTTCCCGTGGAACATAGGTTGCTGCCAGAAACGGCTTCCCATCATGCCCGGCAAATACATTCAACGGCCATCCGCCACTGCCATTCATGG
>DATBXH010000627.1:0-7562 GCA_036514375.1 Bacteroidales bacterium
CACCGAAGAAGATATGGTTAATGAACCCGTAAAGCCATAACAATCTTCAAAAGCATAACTCCCGATAGACGTCACCGAAGAAGGTATGGTTAATGATCCTGTTAAGCTCCAGCACTGTAAAAAAGCAGAATCTCCAATAGACGTCACTGAAGAAGGAATGGTTAATGAACCATTAAACCCGGAACAACTCTTAAAAGCACCATTACCAATATATGTCACCGAATAAGGTATGATTAGTGAACCTGTAAATCCGTAGCAATCATAAAAAGCATCATCTCCAATAGACTTCACCGAAGAAGGAATAGTTAATGCTCCTGAAAATCCCCCACAGTAACTAAAAGCTCCTTTTCCAATAGAAGTAACGGAAGAAGGTATTGTTAAGGTTCCTGTAAATCCCGAACAAGAAGCAAAAGACCCTTTCCCGACAGAAGTAATCGAGGACGGAATTATTAATGATCCTGTTAAACCACCGCAATCATAAAAAGCAAAATCTCCAATATATGTAACCGAAGAAGGAATGATTAACGAGCCTTTAAAACCGTGACAACCATAAAAAGCAAAATCTCCAATAGACCTGACGGAAGAAGGTATAATTAATAATCCTGTAAGGTTGGAACAACCATCAAAGGCAAAATCTCCATAAGATGTTATGTTTGTTGGATAGGTTATAGAAGTCAATGAAATTTTGCCTGAAGAATTCTGCGGATTATAAAAAGCATATTGGGGGATTACATTTGCTGCGTAAGTATCGTTCTTTGTATCCTGTGTTCCTGCAGTTCCGGTATAGGCAACAATAGTAGCACTGCTTAAATTAAGAATGGACAGCATCGGCATACTGTCTCTCATAGTTTTAAAGTCGCGTGCATCAATGGTGCCGGTCAAGGTAAGTTTAGTAACTGTTTTTAAATAAGTTTTTGCCACTTTATTTAATGTACCGGGCGTAGTAACATTTGCTGTTTCAGTGAACTGTGCATTAGCGTTGTAGCTTATGAAACTTGCAAGAATAAAAGGAAGTAAAGTTATTTTCATAGCATGAATTTGTTGTTCAACCAGTTCAAATCTAAGCAATAATTTCAGAGATTCAAAAATTTAAAGAGGATACCTGCAGTAAAAACTTCCTGCTTAAACATAATTCGGATAAACCATATCTGCCATCCAATGTTTGTAAACGTTTTGCATGCCTGTTTATCATGTCGATTTTCCATTTAAATCACAAAAGTTTTTAACAAAGTGGTAAAAAGTGGGTAAAAGTGGAATAAAGTGGTAAAAAATTGTATATTTTTACACTCTGATTGTAAGTGTTTAGTAATGACAATATTTATTGGCGATTATACTTATAAAATAGACGCTAAAGGACGTGTCATGCTGCCGGCTGCATTTAAAAAACAGATGCCGGCTGCTGCACAGGATAAATTTGTCATTAAGAAAGATATTTATGAAAAGTGCCTGGTTCTTTATCCAATTGACGAGTGGGAGAGCCAGAATCAATTGATCCGGCAGAATGTCAATCCATATAATAGAGAACATAGTCAGTTTCTGAGGGAGTATTACAAGGACACTGCCGAAGTAGAACTGGATGCAAATAATCGCTTTTTAATTCCTGCCAGGTTATTATCGCTTGCAGGTATTGACAAAGAAAAGGAAGTGGTTTTGGCTGGCCAGCTTGGTAAAATTGAAATATGGGACAAGAGTCTGTACGATAAAACAAGTGACGGCATAAATGATTTCAGTGATTTGGCAACCAAAATACTAGGAGGAAATATCAACAAACTAAGCGAATGACAACATATCACACACCTGTACTGCTATGCGAAAGTATTAAAGGGCTGAATATTCAGCCAGGTGGGGTTTATGTCGATGTAACGTTTGGAGGAGGAGGGCATTCGCGTGAGATTTTGAATCATTTGAAGGGTGGAAAACTAGTGGCTTTCGACCAGGATCCGGATGCCATGAATAACAAAATTGATCACCCTGGCTTTATATTATGCAATGGCAATTTCAAATTCTTAAAGAATTTTTTGAAATACCATGGTATCACTCATATAAACGGACTTCTTGCTGATCTTGGGGTTTCGTCACACCATTTCGATACGGTTGAGAGAGGGTTTACTTTTCAGGGTGATTCTCTGCTCGATATGCGAATGAACCCTTTGGCGAGTATCACTGCCAGTGAAATTCTCAACCAATATTCCGGAGATCAGCTCCGGCATATTTTTAAGGATTATGGAGAAGTTGAGAACGCCCATAGATTGGCATCTGTTATCGTGTCAAGGAGGGAAGCGCATCCTTTTTCGGGAAGCGAGCAGTTTATAGAGGCTATAAAAACTTGCATTCCCAGAGGTAATGAAAATAAATACCTGGCTAAAGTCTACCAGGCCTTGAGGATCGAGGTCAATCGTGAACTTGAGTCTTTGAAATCTATGCTAACCCAATGTAATGAAGTGATGTTAGCAGGAGGCAGGTTAGTAATAATAACCTACCACTCTTTGGAGGACAGAATTGTGAAGAATTTCATAAAAACAGGGAACTTCGAAGGAAATGCAGAAAAGGATTTCTACGGAAATGTAACTGCTCCTTTTAAGGCAGTGAATAATAAAGTGATTGTTGCTACGGAAGAGGAAGTAAAATCCAACAACCGTGCGCGAAGCGCAAAATTAAGGATTGCTGAAAAAGTGAAATAGGATAGTTTGTAATTAGTTAGTAATGAGGTAGTAGTTAGTTAGACAGTGTGTGGTAGCAAACAGCTTTGTCTGTTTCTGCCACTACTTCTAAAAAACGGGTATGATGACAAAAGAAAAAAAAGATATAGAATTTATTGACCCTAAAATTGAGAGCAAGGAGCTTGAAACAAAGAAGCCTTCGTTTAGGGGTTTGATAGATGGCACTATTCTTACCAGACAGGCTATGGTAAAGCAATTACCTTTTATAATTTTTCTCAGTTTCCTGGCTGGTATATATATAGGTAACAGATATCACGCTGAGAAGGTAATCCGCGATCTTACCAAATTCCAGGCTGAGGTAAAAGATTACAGAGCTCAGGCAATAACTTCTGCTTCCGAATTGATGTTTATAAGTAAACAATCGGAGGTTGTGAAAATGGTAAAGGAGAATCAATTGGGACTCGAGGAAGCAGTTGAGCCTCCTTATAAAATAAAAAAATAGATATAAGTTGGTTACTTGACAAGGCACTATAGATAGGAAGTTTTAAAGATGTCGGTAAAAAAAGACATATTATTCCGGGTTGGATTCGTTTATTTCAGCTTTTTCCTTTTAGGGCTTATTATTATTGCCCGGGTAATTTATATTCAGTTTATTCAGGGAAACAAGTACCGTCAGTTAGCCAAAGAAATTTCGTTAAAGCACATCACGATTGAACCAAATCGTGGGGATATCCTTACTTACGATGGACGTTTGTTGGCAACCAGTATACCGAATTATGAAATTCGCATGGATATGCGTGCTAAAGGTCTTACCAGCGAAAATTTTCACAATAACCTTGATTCACTTTCACTTTGCTTCTCAAAATTATTTAGTGACAAGCCCAAGAGTATGTATAAGCAGGAGCTGGCCCAGGCTTATAAGGAAGGGAAACGGTTTTTCCTTATAAAACGACGTGTTGATTTCAATGAATTGAGGGAATTGAAGACCTTTCCATTATTCCGGCTAGGTCAGAATAAGAGTGGCATGGTTGTGATGCAGGAAAATATAAGATTTCAGCCACATTTGGGCCTTGCGTCCCGGACTATTGGTTATCTGACAAAAAGTGAAGAGGGAAATGAGGTAGGCATTGAAGGTGGATTCGATTCCTATCTTCATGGTGTTGAAGGTGAACGCCTGATGCAACGATTGTCAGGTGACGTCTGGATGCCGGTAAATGATGATAATGAGGTTGACCCACAGGAAGGCTACGACGTAGTTTCAACTCTTGATGTGAATATTCAGGATGTAGCCGAAAGTGCCTTACGCCAGCAACTGGAAACACACAATGCTGATCACGGTTGTGCTATCCTGATGGAAGTAAAAACCGGGGAAATTCGCGCCATCACCAATCTCGAAAGGGACGAGACCGGAAGATACCGCGAACTTTATAATTATGCGATAGGAGAAGCAACCGAGCCCGGTTCTACGTTTAAACTGGCATCGCTCATGGTTGCCTTGGAGGATGGGTATATTCAGTTAGATGATACCATTGATACAGGTGATGGCACGGTTACTTATTACGGGAAGACAATACGCGACCATGGAAATAAAGGGCTTGGAAAAATAACCGTTCTACAGGCATTTGAATATTCATCGAATGTGGGCGTAGCCAAAATTATTAAGAAATATTATACAGGTAAGGAGAAACAGTTTATTGACAGACTTTATGCAATGAAACTCAATAAGAAACTCAACCTGGATATCAGGGGTGAAGCTTCTCCTGATATCAAATATCCAGGCGACAAGCTTTGGTCTGGGATCTCGCTACCTCAAATGGCTTATGGTTACGAAGTAAAGTTAGCTCCGATTCATATACTTACATTTTATAATGCAGTCGCTAATGATGGAAAGATGGTGAAACCCAGATTTGTAGAAGCAATTAAATTTCATGGAAAAACCATTAAGACTTTCGATACGGAGGTAATTGAATCATCTATTTGTTCGAACTCCACTTTAAAAAAGGTAAGAACAATGCTCGAAGGGGTGGTTGAGAGAGGTACTGCCACCAATTTGCGAAACAATGTATATAGTATAGCAGGAAAAACAGGTACTGCCCAACTTGCCAACAGAAACAAGGGATACCGAAATAAGAACGGGATTAGCTACCAGGCTTCTTTTGTGGGATACTATCCGGCTGATAATCCCAGGTATTCCTGTATTGTTGTGGTAAATTCCCCGTCAAATGGTGTGTATTATGGGAATGTGGTTGCCGGTAATGTTTTTAAAGAAATAGCCGATAGGGTTTATGCGAATACACTGGATATTCATCCTGTGCTAAAACCTGAAGGTAAGATGGTTGATGTGCCGTCTTCAAAA
The DNA here is from genome assembly GCA_036514375.1 of Bacteroidales bacterium. Taxonomy (GTDB): domain Bacteria; phylum Bacteroidota; class Bacteroidia; order Bacteroidales; family JAAUTT01; genus JAAUTT01. Next base: position 5,017 of record DATBXH010000627.1, read on the forward strand.
AGCGGTTTAAAGAAAGAACTTGATTATATCCTTGATCGTCTCGATATTAAGGAGGAAGACGATAAAATTAAATCTGACTGGGTATCTACAGCAAAAAAGGATGATAGAATTGAAATGAACAACCGGTTTATAATGAAGAACCTGGTACCTAATGTAGTGGAAATGGGTCTCCGCGACGCACTGTTTTTACTTGAAAATTCCGGGTTACATGTGGTCGTACATGGAAAAGGTAAGGTTACCAGCCAATCTATTCTTCCAGGTACACGCGTTAAACCCGGAGAAACCATAGTTTTGGAGATGAGTATGGGATGATTAAGTGTGGGTTTGGGTTTGAGTGTGGAGGAAGTGTGGATGTGAATGTGGAGGAAGTGTGAGTGTTTGAAAAGTAGAGATGATGAAAAATTTAAAAGATATAGTAAAAACAGTTGAAATTAAACAGATGGTGGGTGACGAAAATGTTACCATATCGGAAGTTTGTTTCGATTCCCGTAAGGTCGTGCCCGGAAGTCTGTTTGTTGCTACAAGAGGTACGCAAACAGATGGACATAAGTTTATTCCAATGGCCATTGAGAAAGGGGCAGTTGCTGTGGTTTGTGAGGAATTACCAAAGGATATTCATGGTTCAGTTTCGTTTGTTGTAGTAAATGATGCATCTTATGCCTTGGGTTATTTGGCATCTGCATTTTATGATTATCCTTCGTCCAAATTAAAATTGGTTGGAGTTACCGGAACCAACGGTAAAACAACTACAGCAACACTGCTGTATAAAATGTTTCGTGAACTTGGGTATAAAGCTGGTTTATTGTCAACGGTAAAATATTATGTAAATGACCGGATAATAGAAGCTACGCACACGACACCTGATGCGCTTCAAATCAATAAATTAATGGCAGAAATGGTTGATGAAGGCTGTGATTATTGTTTTATGGAAGTCAGCTCACATTCTGTAGTACAGCATCGTATTGCTGGCCTGCAGTTCGTAGGTGGCATCTTCTCAAACATAACACACGACCATTTGGATTTTCACAAAACATTTGATGAATATTTGAAAGCCAAGCAGAAATTTTTTAATGATTTGCCATCCGGCGCTTTTGCCCTGACAAATGTTGATGACAGAAATGGTAAAGTAATGGTACAGAATACCAGAGCAACTATAAAGACATATTCGCTCAAGTCCATGGCCGATTTCAGATGCAAAATCCTGGAAAGTCATTTCGACGGAACGCAGTTATGGCTGGATGGAACTGAGGTGTGGACGAATTTTATCGGTGAATTCAATGCTTATAATCTGCTGGCCGTTTATGCTTCATCTGTTTTACTTGGCCAACGAAAAGAAGATATCCTTAAGATTATTTCAACACTGACCTCTGTTGCTGGTCGTTTTGAATATTTACGTTCAAATACCGGAATTACAGCAATTGTTGATTACGCCCATACGCCAGATGCTCTGGATAATGTATTACGGGCTATAAATCAATTAAGGGGTGGGAATGGACAGTTGATAACGGTGGTTGGTGCCGGTGGCGACCGCGATCGCACGAAACGGCCTGTCATGGCAAAAGTTGCGGTAGAGAACAGTACCAAAGTCATTCTTACCTCTGATAACCCAAGGAGCGAGGATCCTGATATGATCATTGCAGAGATGATGGTTGGGGTAGACGCAGCTAACCGTAAGAAAGTTCTGAACATTACGGATAGACGCGAAGCTATCCGAACTGCCTGTATGCTTGCTCAGAAAGGTGATATTATCCTTGTAGCAGGCAAGGGGCATGAAGATTATCAGGAAGTTAAAGGTGTTAAACATCATTTTGATGATAAAGAAGTGATACGCGAACAATTTCAACTACTAATCAGTCATAACTAAAATGTTGTACTATTTATTCAGATATCTTGACAGAATTGATTTTCCGGGAGCTCGGATGTTTCAGTATATTTCGTTTCGTTCAGCACTTGCGGTAATCGGCTCATTACTAATTGCTTTATTTATAGGTAAACGTATTATTAATTACCTGCGCTATAAACAAATTGGTGAGACGGTGCGGGATCTTGGTTTAGAGGGACAAATGCAGAAGAAAGGAACTCCTACCATGGGAGGGATTATTATTTTGGTCTCTTTATTGATACCAACACTTCTTTTGTGTGAATTATCCAATGTCTATGTCTTGCTGCTGATTACTACTACAGTATGGCTTGGTTTTGTCGGGTTTATGGATGATTACATCAAAGTATTCAAAAAAGATAAGAAGGGGATGGAAGGGAAGTTTAAAATTTTGGGACAAATTACATTAGGAATAATTGTTGGATTAACGTTCTATTTTTCTCCGCAAGTTGTTGTTCGAGAGAGGGCAAATACACCAATAGGTGCCTATCAGCAAGTTCAGTCTCCAAATATCAGTGAATCTCATGGTGGGAGGGTGGCTATGAAAATGCGCGATGTGAAAACAACCTCAACCACCATACCATTTATTAAGAATCATGAGTTTCATTATTCCAGGCTTGTCGGATTTCTTGGAAAGTATGCTCATCAGTGGATTTGGTTGGCTATG
>DATBXH010000628.1:0-3262 GCA_036514375.1 Bacteroidales bacterium
TTATAAAATTTGTAATTCTATGATACCGGGTAATGCCTTGGTAAATATTGTCTTTAGCTATTTTGCCGAAGGTATAAAGACTGTTTTGACGGATTTCATCTGTTGAGATTCTCCTCCGTCTTTATAAACCGCTTTGATAGCATACTGATAAGACGCCTTTTTTAGGTTTCCGTCGGTAAATGTATGCTGATCTGCCGACAGGCTTTTAATAGTCATGAAATCCTTTCCATCAACCGATCGGTAAACTTCGAACCAGTAATTGCCTGTTTCGGTGTACCTCCAGGATAATATTAATGATTTACCGTCCTGGCTTTTGACAACTGTCAAGTTTTCAATATCAGGTCTTTTCCCCGAATCGTAAACCCGGACATTCAACGGGAACGATTTAGGGGAATGAAGCCCTGCATCATCAATGGCTTCGAGGCAATATTCGTACCAGGTCAGTTTCTTTACATGATGATCAACATAGGAATTAGCAGTGACTTCCAATTTGGTATAAGGTTGCCAGTCCTGCCCCTTTTCTCTGCGGTAGAGTTGTTGTGTTACCACATCATTGCTGGTGCTGGTGGCCCAGTTAAGGACTACACTTGTGTCAGTTACCAGGAATTTGGTAAATACCGGAGACACGGGCGCAACCTTGTCCGGGCGTTTAAGTTCCAAAACATCCGAGTATGGGCTGGGATTTCGGTTTTTGTCAAATGCTACCACTTTGTAGTAAATATGTTTGGTCAGGGTTTTCAGGGTGATGCTGTCCGTATATGCCGAATCGGCCACAAAATCACGTGACACCGGTATAAATTTGTGATCCGGGGCATTGGCCGCATAGACAAGATAACCCATTAGATCTTCTTCTTTACCCATGTTCCATTTTAAATGAACCAAACCGGCGGTATCTATTTTACCTGAAAGTCCAACAGGTTTAGCAGGAGGAATGGTATCCGTCATGATCACATAAGCTGGTACGGACGAACCGGCATTTCCTGCCGTGTCAATGGCAGAAACGATGTAATAGTTGGTGCCATGTGGAAAAGCAGATGTATCGGTGAACTCATTGATGGCAGGTAAAATGGGCTGTAAAGTCAATGGTACAAACGGACCGGAAGCCTTATCTGATCTTCCAATCAGATACCCGATAAAGTCGGGCTCTTTTGTTTTTTTCATCCAGGAAAGCCTTACGTTTTTTCCTTTCGTATTTTTTGCAGAGATATGGTCCGGCGGTAAGGGTGCTGTCCTGTCTCGTCCCATTACCGGAAGATTAGGTGTTGGTTTACCCAAATCACCAAATGGCGTAATACCCACAATTCTGTAATAATATTGTTTGTAGTTTTTTGGTAGGGAATCATTTAACTCCATGGTGGAATTAAGGTTTAGCTTTTTCTCCGTCGTAAGCTGCGTATAGGGTCTTTTATTGAGTTGCTTAAAGGTTTTCTCACCGTCATCGGATCGTTCGTAATAATAGCCGCTGAAATACATACTGGCAATGGCTCTGTTCCAGGTGAATTTTACTTTTCTGTCAAGTTCTTCTACTGTTACAGATGGCATTTCAGGAACAGGCATTAATTCATTCGTATTGATCAGCACTCCGCTGGTATCGGATTTAATGACTTTCGGATCGGTTAAGGCAAATACTGCATAAGCGTAACTTTTGCCTTTTTCAATGGTTTTGTCGGTAAAACGTAATCCTAATCCTGTGGCCAGCCTTGGAGACTGATCTGCAAGAAAAAGCGCCATGGCCTGTTCGTTTTCCATCTTGTATTTCTCGTTCATGGCTTGTTGCAGATTCGTACCTGTATTCTTTTTGTTTTGAGGCGTCAGGGTTACTTTTGATTTCCCATATAACAATTGAGCACAAGCAGCAGCCAGACTGTCCAAGCGTTGCGACCTTTGTTTCCATTCATCAAGTGTCCATGGTTTGATGGGGGACGCCGTCATCATTTTTCGGGAACCAATCACCAGTTTTTTATTTACAACTTCATAACGAATCACCTGGTAACCTGCCTTATTGGCAAAATGCCAGAAGTTTGGGTCTGCCGGGGCCCAGCGTAATATCACCGAATCACCATAGTTTCTACCGATTACTTGCAAATTATGTTGTTTCGGTAACGTATCGGGTGTGCTTTTGAGTTTTTGCGGCACAACAGGGTTGTTTTTACCTTGCTGGGCAGCAACCGTTAGCGTGACGAGCACAACCAGGATAAGAAGGAGAGTCTTTTTCATATTCTTATTATTTCTGTACCACCATAATCTTAATTCCGCTCACCGGTGTATTTGGTGTTTTATATACCCCAACGTCCCAGGGTGATGAATTCGTGTTATTGATAAAATCGCCTTCATCGCTTCCGTAAATCACCAGTTTAGCAGGATTAAAGCGGAAATTAAGCTTTACATTGACTTTATTGTAGTCCGAGATCTTTACAAAATCACCATACGCCAGGTTAACAAAAGCTTGTTGCACATCACCGGAACTGTTGTTATAAGTATCCGGATCACTGGCCAGATCAGAGGCTAAGCGGGATTTTACAACAGCATATTCCAATACAATTTCGATGGGAACACCGTAACTTACTTTGACTTTTTTGGTGTAATTAGCGGTGTTTATCGAAACCATGTTAACTCCAGTGCCTGCAAATTTACTGCTGCCGGATTTGCTTCCGGTATTCAGCATATTGAATGCATTCGAAAATGACATCTTTTGTGCCTGGCTGGTTACACTCAGACCTACTAACAGAACTGCAACTAATAATCGATACTTATCAAATGACAGTGTTTTCATTGTCTATATTTTATAAATGGAAATTCTTCATTGTACCTACATAAAATTTGTTTGTGACTGCATTGATTTCCTGAGAACTCAACGGAGGTTCAGCAGACATTGGCAAAATACCTACCGGTTCAAGCGAAGGTTGGAAAATCAGGCATTGGATGCCGGTAGCGCTTTTACGGATATAAGCAGGGTTAATATCGTCTTTATAGTCGCCTCCGTAAATGTAAGCTGTTTTCCAGTTGGAATAGAAATAGTTGTTCACGTAGTTCTGAACCCATGCATTACCCGGCGTTTGTTCCGAAATATGAACCAATGGATAAATCACAAATTTTTCTCCAAATGCGTCAAACGTGGTTTCATTCACATCAAACACATCAAAGCCTTCGGTAAAACCAAAATCTGCCGAATAACCTTCCAGATTCCCAACGCCGTCGCGGGTAGCTGTGGCAGAGTAATCGGAATTGCTTAACTTTTCCGCCAGCGTATTGTACTTACTTG
>DATBXH010000629.1:0-7371 GCA_036514375.1 Bacteroidales bacterium
TTAACCAGGTAGATTTTGGAAAAGGAACGCAATCCGTAAACCTTCGGATTGCTGTGGCTCCTGCCAGCGTTGGAAGGACCATCAGCCTTGTGATAGATAATGGATCGGGACCGCAGGAAATAGCAACATTTACCACGACCAGTACAGGCAGTGCCGCCGCTTATGTAGTATCTCCTGATATCCTTTTGAATACTACCGTACAGGGTGTTTACGATCTTTACCTCAAAGGGGTAGGCAATACTGGTGATGCCCAGGGCGCTGATATTTGCAATATCGACTGGATTCAATTGAACAAAAAGGAAAACGACGGTAACCTCTATTATGACGGCCGCGAATTTTCCGGATGTGATAATCCTAACAGTGCAGGAACCTATCTCCCACGGGATCAATTTGAAACCAACCCCCATGAGCCAGCAGACATTAACAACCCTGCCGTGGGAAGCCCTGTAATTTCGCCGGCTGTAACAGTAAAAGTAACAGTAAAAAAGGAATAGTTCAATCTATACTAATCAGCTTCCTTAAATATGTCAATGTTAGTCACACAACCTATATCGCTTATGAAATCAGTAAGAACCTCCTTATCTACTGGAATATTAACAATGATTCATAAAATAGCAATCCTTTTAAGAAATATAATTATACTGGTTATAACTAGCATTTTGGCCGAGCCAAATGCTTTGGCTCAGTATACCAAACTGTTTGATTTTTCACAAGTAAATGGTAGTAATCCATGTAGTCTACCTTTACTTTCTAATAATTTTTTATATGGAACAACGCGAAGTGGAGGTTTATCTGGTGTAGGATGCATTTACAGAATTAATACGGATGGAAGTGGGTACACCAGATTGTTTGATTTTGACAATACGAATGGAGCTCAGCCCATGAATTTGGTAATTTCAGGAAATGTTCTCTATGGTGTCACTGATCATGGCGGTGTATATAATAAGGGGTGTGTTTTTAAGATAAATACAGATGGAAGTGGATATTCCAAACTATACGATTTTAATGGTACTAATGGTGAAACCCCTGACTATGCATTGGTAATTTCTGACAATGTTTTATACGGTGTAACGGTATCGGGTGGTTCAATGGGGATTGGTTGCTTATATAAAATTAATACAGATGGGAGCGGATATTCTAAATTATTGGATTTTGATGGCACGAATTTTTATGTCTCTTCAGGTTTTAATAGTTTAGTGATTTCAGGTAATACGTTATATTGTGCCATGCAGAATAGTGGAACTAATTTTACGGGTTTCATTTTCAGAATAAATACAGATGGGAGCGGATATTCTAAATTGTTAGATTTTAATGGATCGAATGGCAGGTATCCCAATTCGTTAATAGTTTCGGACAATGTATTGTATGGTACAACTTTTCAAGGTGGAACCTTTGATAAAGGTTGCTTTTTTAAAATTAATACAGACGGAAACGGCTTTTCTAAACTTCTTGACTTTTCGGGTAGTTCTACCGGTAGCTATCCTCAAGGTTCGCTTTGTCTTTCAGGAAATATTTTATATGGTACAACTCTCCAAAGTGGTGGTCGATTAAACGATGGTTTTATATATAAAATCAATATTGATGGTAATGGACTTACTATTTTACATGATTTTAATCTAGCTATTAATGCAGATGGTGACTATCCTTGCGGTATTTCCAAACTCTCAGACAATGTGTTATATGGTGTTACTTCTTTGGGTGGCGTAAATAGCCTTGGATGCATTTTTAGATATTCCGATAATCCTTTACCAGCTGATGCAGGAACCATTACCGGAAGTTTTGAGGTATGCCCTGGACAGTTGAATGTTTCTTACAGTGTACCGGTAATAGCCAATGCTACGGGTTATGTATGGACTGTACCTACTGGGGCCACTATTACCTACGGCGCTAATACCAATAGTATTACAGTGAGTTTTTCCCAGGAAGTAAGCGGATGGGCTGCTGGTTGTGGTGTAAGTGTGTATGGCATAAATTCTGCAGGCAATGCAACCTCGTCCTGTTTTGGAATAAGAATAAAAAATTTACCAATTTCGGTTGGTTCAATAGTTGGTAGTGCAACAGTTTCACCAGGGCAAACGGATGTGGAATATAGTGTGGATTGGCCGGATTATGTGGATGGTTTTGTATGGAACCTGCCCCCAGGGGCCACCATTACATCCGGAGCAAACACCAACGACATCAAAGTAAGCTATTCCAATACAGCGGTGAGTGGTGATATTAGTGTGTATGCTACAAATGGTTGTGGCAACGGCCCTACCTCAACATTAGCGGTAACAGTCAATTCACTACCAGGCGATGCAGGAACCATCACCGGAAGTTCTGAAGTATGCCCTGGACAGAAGGATGTTTCTTATAGTGTACTTGCAATAACCAATGCTACAGGCTATGTATGGACTATACCCACTGGGGCCACTATAACTTCCGGCGCTAATACCAATAGTATTACAGTGAGTTTTTCTCAGGAAGTAAGCGGATGGGCTGCTGGTTGTGGTGTAAGTGTGTATGGCACAAATTCTGCAGGCAATGGAACCTCATCCTGTTTTGGAATAAGAATTAAGAATTTACCAGTTTCGGTTGGCTCAATAGTTGGTAGTGCAACAGTTTCGCTAGGGCAAACGGATGTGGAATACAGGGTGGATTGGCCGGATTATGTGGATGGTTTTGTATGGAACCTGCCCGCAGGGGCCACCATTACATCCGGAGCAAACACTAACGACATCAAGGTAAGCTACTCCAATTCAGCGGTAAGTGGTAATATTAGTGTATATGCTACAAACAGTTGTGGAAATGGCCCAGCTTCAACTTTGGCGGTAACTGTAGGATCCTTGCCTGGCAATGCTGGTTCTATCAGTGGTAGTTCTTCGGTCTGTCAGGGACAAACTGCAGTTTCTTATTCTGTTCCTCCTATCGATAATGCTACAAATTATGTATGGTCTTATAGCGGCACCGGAGTTACCATTAACGGTTCAGCCAATGCTGTTACATTGGATTTTTCTGCCAATGCTACATCCGGAAACCTTACCGTATATGGGGTTAATTCCTACGGTAATGGTATTGTTTCGGCAAATTATCCGATAGTTGTTAATGCCTTACCGGTTAGTGGAGGAGGTGTTACCTGGACAAAGAAAAGTAATTTCCCCTTTACTGGTAATAGAGAGATTGGAATGTCCTGTGCCCTTGGAACGAAAGGCTATGCCGGCCTTGGTTGGATGTCCAACTATCTGAAAGATTTTTGGGAATATGATCAAACGAGCGATAGCTGGAATCCTAAAGCTGATTTTGCAGGCAGCCCAAGAACTAATGCATGCAGCTTTGCTATTGGGAATAAAGTTTATGCTGGATTAGGATATAACAATAATAATTTAACTGACTTTTGGGCATACGATATTGCATCGAATAGTTGGACCAGAATGTCTGATTTTCCTGGTGAGGGAAGATACGCATTTGTTTACTTTTCCATTGGAAATAAGGGTTATGTTGGGACAGGAATTACCGATGGCGGAAGCATGTTACACGATTTTTGGGAATATGATCCCACGTCGAATCAATGGACAAGAAAAGCTGATTTACCTGGTGAAAGCACTTTTTATTGTTCTGGATTTTCAATCGGGAACAAAGGTTATGTGGTTAAGGGAAATTCAAAAGAATTTTGGGAATACGATCCTGAGAATGACAGATGGACGCAAAAATTAGATTTTGGGGGTCCGGGACGTAGAATGGCTGTTAGTTATTCAATTGGGAACAAGGGGTATATCGGCTTTGGCGATTTTAAAAATGATATGTGGGAGTATGACCCTGATGGAGATAAGTGGATACAAAAAGAAAACTTCTTCGAAAATAGATTTGGTTCTCATTCATTTTCAATTGGAAGTAACGGTTATATATTATCTGGGATGAATGATAATGAGCAAGCTACTAATGAATTTTGGCAATTCAATCCGAATGCTGGTTCTGCCGCAATAACATCACAAAATGGCGGTTCCGTATGTCAGGGTCAGATCGGGGTAATGTATACTGTTCCTGCTATGGCTAATGCAACGAGTTATACTTGGGTCTACTCGGGTACCGGAGCCACCATAAATGGTACGTCAAATACTATTACCATTGATTTTGCATCTGATGCGACCTCCGGTAATCTGACAGTTTACGGGGTAAATTCTTGCGGTAATGGTAAACCATCATCTATTTATTCAATCCTTGTTAAGGAGAAGCCTATTAATAAGGGTAACGGTATCTGGACAAAGAAAAATAATTTTCCATTCTCCGGTACGAGGACTTTTGAAACGTCCTGTTCTAATGGCACTAAGGGATACGTTGGTTTAGGATTGGATATGAATAACTATTTAAAGGATTTCTGGGAATACGATCAGGCAACAGATACTTGGACCCAAAAAGCTGACTTCCCTGGTGATGGAAGGTCAGGAGCAGGTAGTTTTTTGATAGCAAACAAAATTTATGTAGGGTTAGGTTACAATATTTCAGGGAATTTAGCTGATTTTTGGGAATATGATATAGCAACAAATGTTTGGACCAAAAAAGCGGATTTCCCCGGAGGAGCTCGAAGCAGTGGAATTTGTTTTACAATAGGAAATAAGGGATATTTTGGTGGCGGAACGATTCCATATAATTCTTTCCAAGATTTGTGGGAGTATGATCCTGTCACTGATCATTGGACAAAAAAGACTGATTTGCCTGGCGCTAGCACTTCTTGGCGTATTGGATTTTCGCTGGAAAACAAGGGATATGTTGTGGTTGATAATAAGGAGGTATATGAATATGACCAGGTAGAGAATTCATGGGTACGAAAGGCTGATTACACAGGGCCTGAGAAATTTGGTGCAGTTTTTACAATCAATAATAAAGCCTATCTTGGATTTGGTTATAGTCTGGGTAGGTTTACTTCTGCAATATCCGAGTATGATGGAGACTTGGACCAATGGACAACTAAAACAAGTTTTGTTGAGGATAGGGGGACCACTAGCACTTTTTCTATTGGAAATTTTGGTTACATAATGTCAGGTTGGGACGATAATGAAAATGTTAAAAACGATTTCTGGCAATTTTACATTGAAGAAGGACCAATTATAATAACATCTCCTTCGAATCACAATGCATCTCAAGGTCAAACCGGGGTAGTGTTTAGTGTACCAGCCATTGCCAATGCTACAAGTTATGTTTGGCAATATTCCGGTACCGGCGCTACCATAAATGGCAGTTCAAATTCGATTACCATTGATTTCTCATCTGATGCAACATCCGGAAATCTGACAGTTTACGGGGTGAATTCTTGTGGCAATGGTAAGGTAAGTGAGCCGTATGCCATTTCCACAACCCCTCCCTTACCTGGCAATGCTCGTCCTATCAGTGGAAGTTCTTCAGTCTGTCAGGGACAAACTGGAGTTTCTTATTCCGTTCCTCCCATCGATAATGCTACAAATTATGTATGGTCTTATAGCGGTACCGGAGCTACCATTAACGGTTCAGCCAATGCTGTTACATTGGATTTTTCTGCCAATGCTACATCCGGAAACCTTTCGGTCTTCGGTGTCAATTCTTCAGGGAATGGCATTGCTTCGGCTAATTATCCTATCATTGTCAATGCTCTACCTGTGAATGTAGGAAATGGCACCTGGACAAAGAAAAATAATTTCCCATTCTCCGGCACCAGGTCATTTGGTGCATCTTGTTCCTATAATAATAAAGGGTATTTGGGTCTAGGTTACGATTCTCAATATTTAAAGGATTTCTGGGAATATGATCAGGCAACCGATGTCTGGACCCAAAAAGCGGATTTTGGAGGAGATGCAAGGAATGGGGCAGGTAGTTTTGCCTTGGGAAATAAAATTTATGTGGGGCTGGGCCAGAATACTTCAGGTTACTTAAATGACTTTTGGGAATATGATATAGCAACGAATGCTTGGACCAAAAAAGCTGATTTCCCAAGTGAAAAACGGTATAGCAAAATTAGTTTCTCAATCGGAGGTAAAGGATATTTTGGTGCAGGATTTAGTACTTCCCATCCATATTTTGATTTTTGGGAGTATGACCCTGTTACTGATCAATGGACAAGAAAAGCCGATTTGCCGGGAGGAAGTTCTTATAATTATATTGGATTTTCATTGGAAAATAAAGGATATATTGTAGTTAATAACAAAGAAGTTTATGAGTATGACCAGCAAGGAAATACATGGGTTCGAAAGGCAGACTATATGGGGTCTGTGTCATTTATCGGACCAGTATTTACTATCGGCGATAGAGCCTATCTTGGATTTTATTCTTCTGGTGAAAGTTACTTAGGAATATCAGAGTATAATCCAAAATCAGATCAATGGATATCTAAACCTAACTTTTATGAACTAAGAGGAGGAGCTTTTAGTTTTTCACTTGGAAATTTCGGATACATTTTTTCAGGTTACGGTAATGACGATAAGATTAAAAACGATTTCTGGCAATTTAGCCTCGATCCGGTTCCAATTATTGTAACCTCTCAAAACGGAAGTTCCGTCTGTCAGGGCCAGACAGGAGTTATTTATACGGCTCCGGATATTCAGAATGCCACAGGTTATGTCTGGACCTTACCTGCCGGGGCAACCATAGTCGCTGGTGCCAATACAAACACCATCACTGTTTCCTTTGGCTATAATGCTGTTAGCGGGAACATCAGTGTGCATGGTACCAATGGAACATGTGCCGGGGTCGAATCTGTTGCATTTCCTGTTACTGTAAACCCTGCGATTGCACTATCTAAAACTCCGTTTCCTGCAGGCCCAACCAGTTTGTGTGTTAACAGCGGGCAACAAACATACACCACCACCGGAGTAACCGGTGCTCTCTCGTATGAATGGACAATATCCCCTGCTTCAGCAGGCACCATTACCAATAACGGAACAAGCGCCATTATCGATTGGGGTTCATTTACAGGACAGGTTACTGTGATGGTTAGAGGTGTAAACACTTGCTCTGTTGGTGATTACTCGAATGCTCTTACGGTGAATATTGCAGGTACGGTTGGTACGGCCGGTACCATAGCCGGTCCATCCATCGTATGTTTGGATAATAGTAATGTAACCTTTACCATTCCAGCCATTGCCAATGCTACTTCTTACATTTGGGAAATACCTACCGACGTGGGATTGCACGATGTAATTACGACCACTTCGAATACGGTTACAGCTTCATTTAAGAAACCGTTTACGCAGGAACCCGTCAGAGTAAAAGGACATAATGATGCCTGCGGTGACGGTGCTGTTTCTTCCGACTTGCTGATTGACGCCAACCCGTTGCCGGATGCAAGTTTTACAGGATTTAACTCCAAAAAACGATATTGCCTGAACGACGCGGCTGTGACTCTTACCCCGGTGATACCCGGAG
>DATBXH010000630.1:0-3169 GCA_036514375.1 Bacteroidales bacterium
GAAAGAATTATATCAACATATTGCTGCCGTTTTTGGTAGTTAAGTCCTTTCCGCTTTAGCATTGAAGAAAATCCGAGAATACTGTTCATGGGAGTCCTTATCTCATGCGAAATGTTGGTTAAGAAAGTAGCTTTCAAAATATTTGTTTCCTCAGTCTTCTCATTTTCCAAAGATAAATCTCTCTGAATATTATCCCTCATGTCTTCTATGATTCCGCAAAAAAAGATAATGTCCCCATTCTTGTTCTTAACACTAGTCACTGCCGATCTCACATATATAACCCTGCCGTTTTTTGTTATGAAAGGGACTTCTTCTGTGCTGAACATTGATTTATTCCATCGATCCAAAAGTTGCTGCCAACTATCCTCATAACAAAAAATATCAGTGAATTTCAAAGTATAAAGCTCTTCAACCGAATCATATTCAAGAATACGCATGAGGGCAAGATTAGCATATATAAACCTGCCATTTTTACTGATATGATAAATCCCTAAAGGAAGTTTATCCATTAAAAATTTATAAATTGAGTCGGAACCTGCCAGTCCCTGATGCAAACCTTCGGGAAAATCCAAATCTGAGGATTTGTAACTACTAAGCAGATTCAGATACAAAAAAGCATTTTGTCCATCGGGCAACAAATATATGTGAACGTCGTAAGTTTTAAGTTGGTCATCAATTTGTTGAAGTTTATGAGCAATATAGTTTTGATTTGAATATAAAGCTTTTACAATTTTATGAAAATCGTCATTATCTAAAAAGTCAAAACCATACTTATCCAACAATAAAGTAACACTGTAATCCTTTTCACTGCAAAAAAAGGAATTACTCTTTAAAACTGAAAATGTTGTTACATTGAAAACCAAGGCCGGAAATGGCAAAACTGAAAGGATGGCAGAATCCAAAACGGTCTGCGATCGGCTAAAATTCTGAAACGTCGGAGTTTTCATAAGCCAGTTAGTTTAATAAAACCATACTAATGCGAAAACGCTTAAGCCTTATACCTCCTAACTAAACTACTTTGCTCTTTACATGCGAAATTTAAAAAAAAGAAATGAAAAACTCTATGAACCTTGACTAATAAATAGAACTATTTTTATCTGTAATACTGGATTTTTATAATTGGCCAGTGCTGTTGTTAATTTGCTTGGCTTTTGCAATTCAGAAAACTGAATTGTGTTTCTTCTTAGGAAATATTTAATAAATTGTTTTTTAAGTGTTCCTTTTTTAAGAATAGAACTTTTGAATTTATCAGAAATCCGAATTCAGAAACGATTTAAAATAACGTTCTTCCTCATCAAATGAAGTCAGGTATTGAGCCTTCAGAAACTGAATTTTATTATAAAATTGTCGTGCAAAGCTCTGAAATGCTTCGGTTTGAATATTAAATGGTCTGTGTTTGAAGGCTTGTAAAACCTTCTCAATTTCTTTCATTAAAAGAATAGTCTCCTGTTCCATGAAACACTCTTTGAACTTTTTCCAGATATAATTTACAGCTAAGGTATTGGGATGCAACATATCATCTGCATAAAAACGATAGTCACGGAGATCGTCCATCATAATTTCAAACGAAGGGAAATAGAAACAATTGGAATTTAACTCGCAAATTTCATTAATCGCCAGCATCAACGTAGCTTTGCTTAATTGGTTTTCGTGAGGGCCATCCTTCCAATGTCTAACCGGACTTACTGTAAAAACAATGTGTAGTTTAGGATTAAACTCTGATAACTTACGTATTAATTGATTGTAAATTGTAGTTATTTCTTCAACACTAACTCTTTTCCTGTCAAATTCTTTTTCAGGAACTTTATGGCAATTTGAAACAAGCCGTTGGGTTGTTTTTTGATAATACACATTGGCTGTTCCAAAGGTAAGAAACAAGATATCTGCCGACTTCAGATTTAAATGAGAATCACTTAATCTGTGGTTAATCGTCAACAGACATTCTTCCTTATTAACATTAGAGAACTTACTATGGTGATCAAAATTACACCAGATCCCTTCGTTTAGAAACAAATCATGAGGTTTATATTCATTCCCATCAATCAATCTTTTAAGTTGGATATCAATGGATAGAGGATTGAAAACTATGCCAAAGGGATTATTATCGGTAGTAAACTTAAATTCGACCAGCTTATTGCCTATATGCTCGGAGAAACACGAACCTAAAAGCATAATCCTTGTTCGATAAGTTAATTTTGAGGGGGCTGGTAAAACATTAACCAATGTCCTAAAAACTTCCATAAATTACACGTTTAGTGTAAGATATATTATTAAGCCATGGCAAAATGTACTCAAAAATCTTTTCTTTATCAAATTCGTTGTGTAACTCATGGTAGTAACCATCCCATAGCTTAAAAATAGTTTTACTACTAGTGTATCTGGAGAACTCTGCGCTTGCATGCCACGATGTTACCTTATCTGATTCCCCATGCATCAGTAACAGAGGGATATTACATTTATGCCTATTGGATAGTATTATGCTTCCAGCTACGTTTATTTCTTTGAGAAGCCTTAGCGATATCTTGTTGTGCACCAACTTATCATTGACATAATTATTATGGATTGCCAAATCGTGAGATAAGTATTTGGAGTTGACATTATTAGAAATCCTTAAGAAAGGAAAAAGCTTCGTTACCAGACTTGAGCCCGACTGAAAAAAATAATTATGTGTATGACGGCATCTGATCCATGGAGAAGTAACAATAAGTCCTTGTACCGGGTCATTCTGTTTGATTGCATATAATAAGGCAAGGTTACCTCCTAATCCGTTCCCATACAAAACTTTCGGAACAAAAGGATATGTTTTATGAGTCTGGTTAACCAACTCATTTACATCATATAGCAAATCATTGTAACCTCCACATCCTCTCTTTCCATCCGATTTTCCATGGCCCCTCAAATCGATACCAATAACTCCAAAGCCTTCATTGGTAAAGAAATATGCCAGATTTTCATATCGGAGAATATGATCTCCGATATCATGAACAATCATAATAATAGCTTTTGGAGAGCTTTCCGGCATCCATACTACACGATGCAAAGAATACCCCTTTTTACCTTTAATGTATGATTCTTCAAAATCGAACTTTCTATAACCTCTGTCGATGTTATACTTTAACGCTTCCACATTAAAATCGATTGAGCGTGAAACAAAAATCAATTAAACCTC
>DATBXH010000631.1:0-8696 GCA_036514375.1 Bacteroidales bacterium
GGCCAAAAAATTTGACATTAAGTTGATATCCGTAGAAGCACTTATCAAGTATCGCCTTGAACGTGAAACGCTGATTAAACGCGGTGTTAAGGTGAAATTACCTACAAAATATGGTAATTTTCAGCTTATTCCTTTTATTGAACTTTCAAATAACCAGGAACACATTGCCCTGATTAAAGGGGAATGGACAAAAGATGAGTCTGTTCTCGTTCGGGTGCATTCCTCCTGCATAACCGGAGATATTTTCGGATCGTACCGGTGCGATTGCGGATCGCAGTTGCACCAAGCCATGCGGATGATCGAGAAAGAAGGAAAAGGTGTGTTACTTTATATGAACCAGGAAGGACGTGGTATTGGACTTTTCAACAAGATGAAGGCATATAAACTTCAGGAAGAGGGTAGAGATACCGTGGAAGCAAATATTGATCTTGGCTTTAAAGCTGATGAGCGTGATTATGGTGTAGGAGCGAGCATCCTTCGGGATCTGGGGTTGGGTAAAATTCGTCTGATGACTAATAATCCAAAGAAACGTGCCGCTCTTGAAGGCTATGGTCTTCAAATTACAGAAAACGTGCGGCTTGAGATCGAGCCCAATGAATATAATGAGTTTTATCTGCTTACCAAAAAGAGAAAAATGGGACATTTCCTTGAACTGGTAGATAAACCGGCGAAGAAGTGAATGGAATGGTGATCGGTAATCGGTAAACGGTTTAAATTTAGACTATAACTCGTCAGTCATTCGAAATTATACATGTCCAGCGATTTTCGTATCATTTTTATGGGAACGCCCGAATTCGCAGTAGCTTCATTAAAAGCACTTATCGATTCGGGATTCAATATTGTTGCTGTGGTTACTGCACCTGATAAGCGGGCCGGCCGTGGACAGAAACTTCAGGAATCAGACGTTAAACAGTTTGCAAAGGGATTAAATTTACCGGTGCTTCAACCTGAGAAACTCAAAAATTCAGAATTCATAGAACAGTTGAAGGCATTTCGGGCCGATTTGCAGGTAGTTGTTGCTTTCCGCATGTTGCCGGAGGTTATCTGGAGCATGCCTCGCTTCGGAACCATTAATCTGCATGCCTCATTGTTACCTCAATACCGTGGAGCTGCTCCTATTAACTGGGCCATCATCAATGGCGATAAGAAAACCGGTGTTACTACTTTTTTTATTGAAAGAGAAATTGATACCGGTAAAATCATTTATTCCGAGGAAGTTGAAATATTGCCGGATGATAATGCGGGTATACTGCATGATAAACTGATGATTACCGGAGCCGGATTATTGGTAAAAACAGTAACGGCCATCCGTTCCGAAGATTATCCGCAGGTAGATCAGTATGCTGCGATTCAGGTAGGTACAGAACTCCGGGGAGCACCTAAAATTTTTAAAGAGACTTGTAAGATAAACTGGGATGATCATATAGAAATACTTTATAATCTCATTCGTGGGTTGAGCCCCTATCCTGCAGCCTGGACGTTTTTACAAAACCAGCAAACGAAAGAGACCATTTCTGCCAAAATTTTTGAAACAGAACCTGAAATCGTAAACCATGCACTGAAACCGGGCGATGTTAAGTCGGATGAAAAAACTCATTTGAAAGTTGCGGTTCAGGGAGGTTTTCTTAAAATTAAAAGTATTCAGTTGGAAGGAAAGAAACGATTGGGGATTGAAGAATTTTTGCGCGGATTTAAAAATATTTGTTCATACAAGTTTGTTTAGCACTGAATAATAGGTTAAATTAGCCTAAAAAACAGTGCATTATGAAAAGAATAACCTCACTCCTGGTGGTGTCTGTAGCCACATGTTTATTGGTAAGTGCACAGGGAAAACTCAAAGAAAACCTGGCAGCCCTGAAAAGTAAAATTGGCGAAGTAAAAATTGACAAAACGGTATTTAGCCAATCCCTGGAGATTCTGAACGAGGAAACCGGAAAGCTGGTTTACACCTCTGTTGAAACGGACGAAAAAGGTAAAAGCTCAAAAGATGCGTTCGAGTTTTTTTTGGCGGATATTGACAAGAATACAGTGATCCGCAAGACCTCCGGTAAAAAGATGATGGTTAGTTTGTCAACCAATAACAACCTGCGTTTTATTAAACATCTTAAAGACGAAAAGATGGATAGCTACGCAGGTTCCTTTGAGATCCTGGTAGGCGGATCGGACGAGGCAACGAGTATTATTGACATCATCAAGTCGACCATTCCTCTTGTAAAAGCCTCAGATATGAATTGGAATACTCCGGCAGAGGCACTCAACTGGATGAAGGAAAACCTTGGAAAGGTAACCCTGACTTCAGGAAGTGTGGACCAGACTTTTAGTTATGATCCGAATAAGGTTTACCTGGTTAATTATGACACAAAAACTACCGATGCAAAAGGTGTTACCGTGGAGGAGAAATATGATTTTAACCTTTTGGATATTAATAGAAATGATATTAAAGTTAAGGTAAACGGTGCTAACCTGGTGGTAACAGCCCCAGTTAAAGGAGGCGATAAATTTATTAAGTATACAAAGAATGGTGCTTTGCAGAGCTATGCTTCCGACGTGGATATTCCGGCAGCAGATATTGAGCAGGCCCGGAACATTATTAGTGCCCTTTCTGTCAGTATTTCGAAAAGTAAGGCTCTTTTTCCTGAATTTCAGAATGTGAAACAGGCACTTGATTATTTTAAAACCAACACTGCAAAAGTGGATGTTGATTCGAAAAGTGTAGGGCAGAAGATCGATTTTACGGATGATAAAGGAATCAAGACCTCTTTTGTTTCAAGCGAAACCGACTCCAAGGGGAAGAACGTCGATTACCTTTACGAGTTTTACCTTGCCGATGTGGAGGTTAATACCATCGCCTGTAAGGTCAGTGGTAAGAAAATATCCATTCTTTTTAACTGTAAGAATAAGCAAAAATTTATCCGTTACAGCAAGGATAACGTGGTACAGAATTACCAGTACGACTTCGATATGATGTCCGATAACCTGGAAACAGCACGCTGCATGATAGAAGCGTTGAAGTATGCCCTGAAAAACAGTAAAGATGCACCTGTATCATTTACAAGTATGGCATCGGCTTTCGATTTTCTGAAAAATAATGTGATAGATCTTAAGACAGCCACAGATCAGTATAAACAAGTGTTTACGGGCAATACGGCTGAACCTTTCCCTTGCAAATATGAGCTATCCAGAACTGATGCGAAAGGTGTGACCACCGACGAATCTTCGGAATTTTATCCATACCTCCTGGATCCAAATACGGTTACTATTAAATCAGCAGGAAAATATCTGACGGTAAATGCTTTGGTGAAAGATAAAAAGTCATTTATCAAGCGATTTAAAAAGGGAGAACAGCAAAGCTATGATAATGAGCTCGAATTAATGACCAGCGATGTGAAACAGGCGAAGGACATAACCGAAGCAATTAAATACATAGCTGCCAATGGAAAGCCAAAGGACAAAAGCTATAACGATAAGCAGACTGCAGTAAACTTTATTATCAGTCAGGTAGGTAACTTTAAAGGCGCAGGGAAAGAAGTGAAGCAGAAACTGGAAATGGTAAATAATGAGCCCTGTAAATTGAATTTAACCATTAACACCACCGATGATAAAGGAAAGACGACGGATGAAATCTATGAGTTCAATCTTTCGGATATGAATAAACTGATGGTCGATTTTAAGATCAGTGGCAAGAATGTATTCATTGTACTGGCAACCAAGAACAAAAATAAATTGGTTAAAGTGTATAAGAACAGTGCCCAACAGGCCTATGATTCCGACATTGAAATTATGGAAGATGATGTTGATACTGCCCGTAACATTGCCGATGCCTTTAAGGCAGCTATCGTGATGTGCGAGCAATAAGCTAAGGGAGAACGATTAATAAATGGACTAAGCTCATACAGCAGGGCTAGTTAAATGGTCAACATTATGTTTCAGCCCTTCCTGTCATCCGGGAAGGGCTGAAAATTTTCAGGGGAGTGATGGGAATTAAGAGGAGTGACATGGAAATGTCAAGGGAAGACATAGAATTTTGAAGGGGTGAGTTAGAAATTTTAAGGGGAAACATAGAAGCTCGAAGGGGAGACTTAGAAATGTTAAGGGGAAACTTAGAAATTCGAAGGATAGGCATGTAAATGGTTATGAGAAAGGCAGATAAATTAGCAATCCATTTATCTGCCTTAATCGTAGTAGTAGTTTATTTAGGGAAAAGGTTAAGTTATTGATATATTTTAGAAACGGTTTAACCATTTAAAGTGTGAGGCATTGTTGCCAAATTTAACTGTTGCCATAATTTCATGCGAGCCAAAACTGTGTTTTCGGATAGCACTCAGATTATAATCAAAAGCATAACCAAATGAGTATTTGTCAACTGTTACTCCACCCATAATTACAAATGCACTGCCTGTGCGGAACGAGAGTCCTGCCCAGTAATCATCCCGGATGACAATTTTAGAGCTTATGTCCAATTGCGGAACTGTAGTCTTTGCTATTTTTACAAGGGCTGAAGATTGGAGCACATAGTCCCGGTTGATCGGATAGGTGTAGCCTCCATGAAAATAAAAGTGTCTGTATAGTCTGTACTGATCAGAGGTACCGCTGTTCCCGAATTGTACCGAAGATTGTAAGAGTTGTTGTATGGACATTCCTACGTAATAATCTTTGGTTGAATATATCGTACCAAAGTTAAAATCAGGGATAAAACGAGAGAAGTCGGAATTCAGATACAGGTCGTCGCTATAATCATTCAGGATCATTCTGCTTTTATTAACGGAGAGCTGGTAGCCGGTGAATGATAGTCCAAACGACAGCTCAGCCAGATCGAGCGGTAAATGATAGGCATAGGTAAATTGAAAGCCTGTCCGTTCGATGAGCCCGTTTATATCGTTGTAAAAGTTGACACCTAAGCCAACTCGGCCGCTAACAGATCCGTTATTGTCCCTGCGATGAACATGCGCCAGCCGGCTTATAAAATTATCGGCATACAAACGGGTTTGTGCGGTAATTACATGAGTTCTGGGTGCATCTTTAAGCCCAAGCCATTGTTCACGTGCGGTAAGATTGATAGCAGTTAGTCCGTCGAGACCTGCTACAGATGGGTTAATCAGAAATGTATTAAACATATACTGACTGAAAAGAGGCAGCTGTTGAGCTTCCAACTTTATCAGTCCGGATAACAGGATGATCGCAATTGTAATAATTTTCTTCATCGCTTTGTTATTGTATCCGTATTGAATACGGCACATCAAGGATAAAGATTGAAAAATTACACCAAGTATTGATTTCCTCTGAGGAATGGTAATTTAACGGAGATAAATTCATATTAGCGGATAATGGTTATAATTCCTGTAGCTTTAATACCATTCACTTTCAGATCGATGATATATTGATAGGAGTCCATGGGCAAAGGTCTTCCGTTGCTGGTTCCGTCCCATCCGCCGGGCGGTAATCCATGTTCGGACTGGAATACAATGCGTCCCCACCGATCATAGATCTGAACTCTGGTATTGGGGTAGTTATCCAAAAGCGGTATGATCCAGGTATCATTTTTCCCGTCACCATTAGGAGTAATAGTATTTTGGGCATTAGAGAAGTATTTTCGGATATCGCACGGTAAGATAATGATGGTATCGCTTGCTGAACATCCGTTCTGGTTTGTAACCGTTACGGAAACCATTGGAAAATCCGATGCAGTAGCAAGTTTATTATATCCGGTGGATTTGTCTGACCATAGATACGTGAGTGTGTCAGTAAATGGCCCTGCAGTGAGTTCGAGAGTTTCTCCATCGCACAGGGAAGTATCGCGGCCAAGGTTCACCCTGGGTGTAGCTGCCATTTCAATGCTAATCGAGTCTGCTACCGCACATCCATTGGCATCCGTGGCTATTATTTTATACATGCCAGCCTTGTTTGCAATTACCTGCCTGTTCGTGCTGCCGTTGCTCCAGTTATAGTTTGTGAAGTCTGCACCTGCGTCGAGCGTGATAGTTTGTCCCTCGCACAGCTTCATATCATTTCCAAGATTTATTTCCCCTGGAACGGATAATTTTACAGCAGCCACTAGAGGAGCACCTTTGCATCCGTATTTCGAAGTTTGCACTACCTGAATGTTGTAAATACCCGGTTTATTACCCCATGTCACCTCTATGGAATCGCCGTAAGGTTGGGTGATGGTTCCTCCACCATCAATTGTCCATTGGAAAGTGGAGCCTGCATTACCTGTCGTTTTGTAAACACGGACATCTCCGGCACAAACTACATCGGCATATTGTGCATCCACCTTTCCAATAGAAACTATCAAGGCGAAGAAGAATGATAATAATATGTAGTATCTTTTATTCATTCAGATCAGCAAGTCATTGTTTTATCTGCGCTGTAAGGCAGAGGGTGAAGCCTGGATGGTACCCGTGCTTATGGCAGGATGAACCGTGATGGTGTAAGATGCATCGGCAAAGGTTCCGTCGCCCTGGAAGGCATCGTTCATCTGTGTCAATGTTATCTTATAGGTTTGATCTGCTGTAGTACTGGTATTGATCAGGTTCGCTGGTAAAGGTATGGTAGTGGATGATCCGCTTACCCCGGTGATTACTTTCTCTGTACTAACCGTTCCGTCCAGATCAGTTACAGTATATCTGAGGTCAAAGTTTGGGGCACCTGTAAATTGAAGTGTGATATTGCCCGGTGTAGCATCACCGGAACACATATCAATATCAGCGTCTGTAATCGTAGCTGTAGCGTTACTCCAGCATGTAAGTTCAAGCGATTGGATCAGGCTGATACATCCCCCGTTCTTTTTCTGTACCCGGATACGTCCGTTAGCACTGGTGATGGCTTGTGCATCATTATTCCACTGAACGGTAATACTTGTTAAGTCAGCGGTAAAGTTGATGATATAAGGATCGGCTACAGTGCCCGAACCGGAAGTAGCAGCAGGAGTCGGTGTACCACCAATAATCTCCCAACTGTATTGTTCGCCGGCAGCTCCGGCCGGAGCAGTATACTGAACAGTAGATCCTTTCCTGATTTCCTGTGCCGGTGTTTGCGTGTTGATCGTACTACCTACCAATTGTCCAAAGATATTGGAGAAGGAGGTAAGTATCAACATTATCATTGTCAAAAGAAGAAAATATCGTTTCATTTTTATATGGTTTATTCAGGTTTATCTTGGAGTTAAGCTATTTGAGCTATTAATCGGACCAACCGGCAATGGAGCATTGACTATAAAGTCAACACTTATACCCGTAAGATTGAGGTCACTATCTGTGAATCCGTCCTGCATCCGGGTAACTTCAAACCGGTATGTTTGGCTTGTAGCATTGGTTATCGGTGCAATTGTTACAGTTGAAGTTGCCAAAGTTGAAGATGTGGATGATGTAGTATGATCTTCAACAATCGTATTATCGGATAACCTTGTTACTTTCCACCAGTATAAATAATTTGATTTGCCAGTAAATGCAAGATTAACACTTGTGCCATTGCCTGAACATATTGCCGGTGGTGTTGATGTAATGCTTACACTTGGAGCTACCCACGATTCTACATTAACAGTTTGAACGTTGCTGGTACAAGTGCCATTGACAACTTTTGATACCGTTAATGTTCCGTTGTTAGCAGTGGTGGTGTTTGTATTATTCCATCGTACATAAATGGAAACTGTAGCAGCTGCCGTACCTGCCTGTGTATATGGGTAAACCTGAGGTGTTCCGCCAACAATAATAGTACCTCCGTTTACTGTCCATGTGAATGTAGCATTTGTACCGTCCGAATTACTTACCGTATATTGAACATCACTGCTGTTTCTTACAATTTGAGTGGTGGTGTAACCTGTTCCATAATTCGTTTGAGCAAGCATGTTTACTCCTGTAAGGAATAAAACCAGTGCTATTGTTAGAACCGAAAATAGAGTTTGCTTTTTCATGGTATCAAGTATTATAATCAGTAATAGTTATTTATCTTAATGTTAAGTTATTGATTGAATTTACAGGACCTATCACCGGAACCGATTTGACGGTTACGGAAGAGAGATCCGAGAGCTGAGTACTGCAGCCATATTCATTGGTTGCGAGTATATTGTAAATAATGTCCGAAGCTGGGTTTACCGTAATTGTCACATCACCGGCAGATCCGTTATGAACGGTAGTGATAACCGTATTGTTTGAGTTCAGTCGTAAGGTGTAATCTGTGCCCGCTTCACCTCCTGAAACTATGATATTTGCACTTGTACCAACACATGTTTGCGGATTACTAACCGTAAGGGTGCCGGAAGGCAGTGCATGGACATCGACAGTTAAGGTATTATCGGCAAAAGCACCGGTTGCAGTAATGGTTTCCCGCACAGTAACTGTTTGCAATCCCGACGAATTCCAGTGAACTGTAATCTGGTTGGTATTTTGTCCCGAAACTATGGTTCCTCCTGAAACAGTCCAGGTAAAGGTATGTCCTATGGCAGGAGCTGTGGCATAGTCTTCGTTTGCTTCGTCACAGACTGAAATATTCCCTGTTGCTAATGGAGTAGGAGCGGGGTTAATGACAATACTACGGCTGGCAGATGCTGAGCAACCTGTAACTGTTAATGTTTCCGTAACACTTACGTTACCGTTAGTGCCGTTTCCCCAGTTAACTGAGATCTGGTTCGTTCCCTGACCGCTGAATGAGTTTGCTCCGGTTACTATCCACGTATAAGTTCTTCCGGGAAAGGAAGGAAT
>DATBXH010000632.1:0-9200 GCA_036514375.1 Bacteroidales bacterium
TCTATTATGAAAATATTATTCCTGCAATAATGAAAGACGATAACGATAGCGAAAAGATAAACCACATAAACAATATTTTAAAGGCTTTTGAATTTAGTAAATCGCCACAAAATCGTTTTCTTATTATTAATTCTTTTGAGACAGTTATTGCAATTTATTTTATCAATAAGAGTATTTTGCAGTTAATTCTCCGTGATCCAGAGTCATATGATTTTAATATGGTTCAAATTCACGATTGGCCCGATAATTTCGCAACCCCTATAGAAAAATTCCGTGCCGATCGAAAGGTTAATCTTATTACTTATGAAGGGAAAATGAGCAAGGAGACTAAAGAAGACCTTAAGAAACGTATACCACAAATACAACATCAAAATGAAATTGAGGATCTTTATGAGCAAAGTAATTTAGCACCATTAGAGGATATGATATTATAAAGAATTGTTCTTAAATACACTTTATCATAATTTATAGCTAGTACAGATTGTACGATGAGTAATCGGTGCATCGATGAAAAAAATGGCTATAGAAAATATGGCACTGTTTTGTTTTTAAGGTCTTAGAGCCTATTTAGGGTCTGTGGGTTAAGGTTGATGTATTTGTAAAACAATACAATACATGAAATATTTTTAATTTAAGTGTAAGGTTTTCATCCAAATAATGAATAAAACCCATGCATTTAAATCCCAGAGGAAAACGAATGCTTGCTATCATGGGCAGCCGAAGTGAAAACTTCGGCCAACAGGGGGACCTCTCCATTCTTATTTTTGTAAGTAATGTTAAGGTATTTACCCTCGAGAATAGCCTTTCCGATGATTGCTGTTATATTTTTGTCAGTCATTTTACAGGACGGTTTGGTTTCTGATTCTAATTAATACGCTGTAAGTTTCATAATGTTTTAAGCTGAATTGCAAATTACTCACTGCGTTCATGAGAATAGTTCAGCTTAGCGGGGGTCAAAGTCCACCATCCATTCAATACCAAATTTATCTCTAAACATTCCAAAATACGTACCCCAGGGACTGTCTTCTATTGGCATTTCTATTTGTCCACCTTTGGAAAGTCCATTAAATATAGTATCGGCTTCCTCCTTGCTTTCGGCACTTATAGAAATCTTGCTTCGGGTTTCTTTTTCGTTATGTTTTCCCAATTGTTCCGGTGTGTCGCTTCCCATTAACACACTGTGTTTGCCAATAGGCAAAGCGATATGCATAATTTTTTCAGCTTCCTTTTCAACGTTGGGAGCGCCTTCAAAATTCATATCTTTAAAACAAACGATTGTAGCAAAGTCGCTACCAAAGACTGATTTGTAAAATGTAAATGCTTCTTCTGCATTTCCATTAAAATGAATGTACGGATTAATTGATGCCATATTTTTTTATTTTAATGTTTATAATTTACCTTTTTGTTTCATGATTTTCTTATCATCTCGTCGTATTTTTTCAGCGTTGTCATTTCGCTGTTTTAATATTGCAAATTTAATTAGACCAACATGATTTTTACGGTGCGATTGCGACTACTTACGGGTCATATACGACAATCATTTTCAGATGGTCCAGGCGAATAGTATAAATATACTATTGAGTGTGGTGGTTCAGGTTATAGTCTGAATGCAATTGTTTTAGCAACTGGTAGGATTTAGTATACCCTAAGAGTTAATATTTCAGGTGGATGTTCATTGATAAATAGATTAGCCTATATTGTATATTCCAATTCTTCTCCCGATTTTAATAAACTGATTTGCAACATCAGCAGTGTTCCAAGCGGCATTGCAACTTAACGAAGTGATCTCACCGCAGGTAAATGTCGCTTAGCTGCATTTTGTGAGACATAATTGAACGTTTAGCATATGAGTAATGGCGGTGTTACCAGTCTTTGTTTCAATTTATTGGCCTCTAACCAAACCGACTATTATTTCGCGTTATTCGAACTAAATCGTTTTTCTCTAATCCAATGACAATAGTTTGTGGTGCATCTTTTTGAGGAAGCAAACACCACAGTATTTTTTTAATTTTATCTTGCTCGGTTGTTGATAGGCCACAAAAATCAAAAATTACAGGAACTTCGCTATTGAGCCAACTTTTCGGGAAAACTTCATCAGGAAAATCCACGAAATAATAACCTTTTTTACGTGTGTTCCTAAAATTTTCCGTTCCTTTAAGGAAACGTGAATAATCTCTTTGCAAACGAGTTCCATCAACAATCCAAATCATATTTTTATAAAACTTCTCTCGGGAAATCCTTTCTTCGGATTTTATCGCTGAATGTTGAAATTCGATTGTAAGATTATGAATTGTCCGAACATCTGAAATATGTTTCTCACCTGTTTGTTCGTCAAACAATGATATTTCCTGCCATTCCACCGGAAAATTGTTTTTCCAAGTTCGGTGCCACTCTGTTTCCGGTTCCCACCAATTATCACAATCAGTCTTGCTTTTATGTGCCCAATGCCAAATTTTTTGTTTGCCACATTTGGCAGTAACAGGTTGGGAGCAATTAGGACAAAGCCCTTGTAGCTTTGGTTGTGCTTCAACACGATTGTTGTCAATTAATGCAAACTTCATATCAAAATTACTCTTGTCGTACCCCGTTTAATCTTCCGTCTTTAAAATCTATATTTAAATCTGGCATTTGATATTCAGGGGAACTCCAAATTTATTGCGTTTTATGAGACAAAAACTCCAATCAATAGAAATGCAAATGTCGCTTCAAGTGACTGTTAAGATACGAACTCGATACAAACTCGTTCGTGTTGAAATAACGTTCGCCGGACGGTTACTTGCTTAATTCCACGCCAAGCTAGGGTTACAAACTCGCTCGAAACAGATATTTTAAAATGGCAAATCATCTTCGATCTTTTGATAAATTGGAATACTATCAAAACGTTGCCATAAATTATTCAAGATTATTTTTTTCTTGTCACCAGCTACGGATCTTAACAGATTTATAAATTCTTTCAATAACTCAACATGCAAAACTGGTTTTTTGTTATAATAGAATTCACCTCGAATAAAACAATTCAGCACATTAATTGGATTCTGAATAATGTCTTCCAATATCGAATTCCTATAGATATTTTCTAATTCTGTTTGAATATACTCAATACTTGATACATATTCAGCATTTACGCTTTTCTTATTGAAAAAAGCCAATAACTCTGAAGCAAACCTCTTATATGTACGTTTATCTAAATCAGAAAAATCAAGCATATTGGATGTATTGGTTATAATTTTTCTTGATACATCAAAAAATGAATTTATCCTTGAATCATAATCATTATTAATCATTTCAAAAAGAATACTTGAATAATTAAAATTTTCCAAATGTTGATTAACAATTAATTCTTCAAATAATTTGCCGACAAAGTAAACTTCAGTTCTAGTATCATACATTTTTTTTTCAAACTCATTAGGAATTGAAAATCGCCAATTTAAGGTAATACTCTTATCATAATCATCTTCAAATTCTATTTTCTTCCCAAACCCAAAATCAATTATTTTAACCATGCCAGATTCTGATACAAGTATATTTTGTGGTCTAATATCCCTATGTAAAATTTTATTTTCTTCTATATACCTAAAACCATCTATAGTCTGAACAAAAATATCATTCAATGTTTCAGGATTACTTTTGACAAAATCATAAATCTGAGTTCCCTTAATGAATTCCATTAAAATATAACCTGTATGTTTCTCAGGATATAAATAATAGTTAAAAACTCTAACAACATTCTTATGAAACACTGAATGAAGGATTTTAATTTCATCTATAAAATTTCTAAAATACTTTTCTTTATCTGACTTATATAAAGGAAGATATTTTTTACACACAAAGAATTCATTGATAATTTCATCCTTCAGTAGAACTGTTTTACCGGTACCACCTTGTCCAATATTTTCTATGAATCTATAATCTTTAGATCTTATAAATTCAACAATATTATTTTTCATAATTTGATGGGATAAAAACAATCTCGATTATTAAATTCAAACATAAAAGTAAACTCAAATTTGGGTTTTTTTTGTGAGACAAAAGTTAACCCCTGAGGGATGGAATGTTTGGGATTGAGGAGCACAAACCTATCAACCGACAAGGACCTGGCCAGCGAGTGGGGTTCTTGGTAACCCTCAATTTGTTTATAT
The DNA here is from genome assembly GCA_036514375.1 of Bacteroidales bacterium. GTDB lineage: Bacteria > Bacteroidota > Bacteroidia > Bacteroidales > JAAUTT01 > JAAUTT01. The sequence continues at coordinate 4,140 of DATBXH010000632.1, forward strand.
TGCATGTCACAGCATGTAATTTTTAAAATATCTTTTTCTTAAAAATTTTACCATCCTTCACAATAATTTTTCTGCGACCAATTATTTTATATTCGCCGTCAGGAGCCATAACTCCATTAACCCAAACATTATCACCACTTCTATAATAATATTGATCTTTTTGTTCAATCATTATATTAATCCCAGTTTTAGTTTCATACCCTACTTCATGAAGTATGTCACATATAACACTATTTTTTATTATAAACTTACGGTCTGATTTCTCAATTTTATAAGCGCCATCTGGAATATTCTCTGCTTCAATGGTGACAGGATTACCTATTCTAGGATTTCCAAAATCGGTTTTTTCTTGGATAATTTCAAGTATCTTACCATCAGTTAATTTACGAATTGTAACATTTAGATTTCTATACCTTAATTCTTTTAAATATTTGTATACGTTTAAATCAGGGATAATATTTTCATTTGCCAATACAAAAAAATTATTCTTGGTTCCATCCATTTTCAAAACCATCACTGCCTCATCTATAAAACCTTCATTGCATAAAATTTTATCTTTTCCCCTATCAATTAGTAATGATCTCGCTTCAGGTAAATAATCCCAACTACCAATAACTACTTGACCATCTTTAGACATTATTAATTCATTATTTTTTTTAAAAATCAATTTTTGTATTTCCATATCAGAATCAATCAATGCCCAAGGCTTATCAATCAATATTGATTTTTTATCAAGACTTTTGCTGAAATTTTTTAAATCAACAACCAAATGTTGTAAATAAGCTTTCATTTTTTTATTATTATGTTTTGCATTTGGGTTTTGTAAGACTATATTAAAAATTGACTATTGCTATTTCTTTTTAAGCAAATAAACAATTATTATGATTAGAAATATTATTGAAGGTATTAAAAACCAGTAATTACCATCCTCAAACACCACATTTGCAAATCCCTTTGCAATTACAGCAATAACAGCTATCAATCCTCCCATAAACAGCCATACTTCAAAACCAGATGGCTCTTGATTCTTTTCAGACATCTAATGTATAATTTTAACTAGTTATTATTTGGGTTTGGTGAAATCCAAATGTTAATTAAAATTTCTCAATATTTTGATATAGTGAAATTTAAAAATTATCTTTTTAATAAATTAATTTTAGCATAGTTTTCTCTAATTTTATTGAGAGTTTCCTCATAATCTTCAGTATGCGATTTAATCCTTTGAGGATAATATTCCACAAGATATCCTTCATCGGTCAGAATATTTGCATATAAATCAAATGATTGCCTCTGCACACTTATGCTTGCAATTGCCCTACCTTTATATTTGAAACCTATATATGAATGAGTAATATATTCCTCTATAGTCTCATCAAATTGTTTTATTTCATTTCGAATATTATCAATTACTTTTTTTAATTCCTCATTTTTTAAATAATTATAATGTCCTTCGATTTTTGGTAGTTCATGAATTTCCTCACTTTCTATCTTTGGCTTTGATACTGAAAAATATACTATTCCCTTTTTATTACCTTTAAGTTCGATAGTTCTATAAGCGTATAACTCAACATCTGGAGTAACAAGAGTTGTTAATTCACGTATATCATCAGAAAATGATTCAGCAATTAATATTATCCTAGGATTTTGTTTAGGGTCTATTGTTTTTTCCTTAAAAGAATTTGCGAGTACATATCTGTTCTTATTAACATCTCCAAAATATCTTAACGCTTGAAATAATATATTTTCATCTTGGTGAAGTTTAACTTCAATAATTACTATACGACCACCACTGTCCATACATAAAAAATCTGGAATCCCTCTTGGTAGGCTTTTTTCATACTCAAGTAAAATTAATCCTTCTTCCAAGGCTTCTAAATTGTGTCGTATAATTTCGTGTAATTCTTTTTCAGATAGTGGGATGTAATTTTCATATTCCTTATTCATAGGGCTTGCGTTTTGTGAGACAAAAAAATCCTTGAAATGTATATGTTATGTTTCGTAAATACCAATTGCAAATTGGTAGATGTTTCAAGCTGAATTACAAATTCAGCTTAGCGGGGGAAATGTGGGCATTATTCCCTAAATAAGTGTTAAACTTAATGTTTTTTGCATCTTCAAAAAGATCCAAAAGTTCATTGTAATATATATTATGCTGACTTATCGACAAAGAAATTGATGATTGTTCTTTACCCGCTTTAAAAGTTCTATAAATCACTACTGCAGTGATTATATAAACGATTAAAATCAAAGTATTAATTGTATCGGATGTTACCCAACTTAAACAAAGTGTCATAATCTTTTATTTATATAAATGATATTTTAATCCTTTTTCAAAGTGTTCATTCTGTAACCCAAGCATTTTTAGAATGCATGAGTACAAAAGCCCCTGGGCATTTAAGGTTGCATCGAATAAATCTTTCCCTTTTAAAGCATTTTTTTCTCCCTCTTTGTCGTGATGAGTTAAATAATTTCTAGTATATGTTATATCTATACAGAATTTTCTTGCATCCTTTATATTTTCAATAACAAAGCAATTCTGATTCTCTTTTAAAAGTTCTTTTAACCTTTTATTTAAACTTGGCTCATTCCCCTTGAGTTTATTAGTGAGCCACTCCATATCCGCATTTCCTAGGGTGACGGAACCTAAAATTTTAGATACTAATTTTTCATAAACTTGCTCTGGAATTCTTTGGTTATTATGGGTAATTCTATGATATGACTCAAGTGCTTTAACTGTATCCATAAATTTATCATCTGTGAAGTGATTTTTGTTTCTAAATGTAACTAACATTAAATTGAGGACAGAAGATAAGTTGAGATATAAATCGCACCAATTTTTTATTATAGTGGGGAATTTATCTTGAATATCTTTATATCTGACTAAATGTTCATGAGGGCGTCTCAATTTATATTTTGAATCATATGTATAATTTTGATAAATACATTTAATATATTTTGGACTCCCCTGATTTTTGATCTCATCTGTATAATCATCATCAATGAAAGTAATACTAATTGGGTAGCTCTGTTCGTGCGTGAATAGAGTTATAAATCCAGTTAAATGTCTTAAATCTCGAAGTATAGTTTTATAGTGAGTTTTCTCAATGTAGTCTAATGAGAAATATGCCTGTTCTTTAAGCAACTTTTCATTATAAAATCCATTGAAGCTTACAGGACTATCAAATTTAACTTGTCCTTGGCATTGGTCATTTAGAGTAAATGGTATGGGTGATATTCTATTATATGAAATATTATAATTACCTGTATTGTAATCAAAGTTTTCATCAAAACCACTCAGGTCAAACCATTGAAATAAATTAAATACATCTGAAATTACGTGTCGAAAAAGAATATCAGATTCAGAATTAAAATGATGCCCCTCAATTATAAAAACAGGTTCGTATATTTCAACAACAATACCGTTATAGGATGATCTAGATGTTCTATACCAAACGTCTATTAAAGTTATATCACCAGCTATCGTTTTACCTATAACGATCCTCTTACTTGACCTATCTAAAAATAAATTAAACGAACCAAATATTTCTAATTTAGCACAATTATCAGTATTAAAACTTAAAGTTCCATCAAACCAGGTTTCTGACTCAATTAATTTCCATTTGCCCTTGTGCTCAAACGATTCAATCATAATTACTTATGGTATATAATTAATAAGTAATAGTTATTAGTATAAATTTAACTTTTTTAAACTTTAACTCCCATTTCTAAGATTGCTGCCCTCTTTTTAGGTTACTTGTATTATTGTCATGCTTCTTAGCTCAATCCAAATATCTATAGAATGTTGCCTTGCTTATTCCTAAAATTTTGGCGATATCATTAACAGATTGCTTGTCTTCTCTTGTTTTTTTGTTGTTTTCTGATGTAAGTTGCAAGGCCGCATAAGCTTTCCTCCTGGCTGCTTCATTCAATCCTTTCTTTTTACCACCAATGCGGCCATTCCCCCGGGCTCTTTTTAATCCGGCCATTGTACGCTCGCGGATCAATTCCCGTTCAAACTCGGCAAAGGATGCAAAAAGGTTAAATATTAGCCTTCCCTGTATTGAGGATGTGTCAATATTGTCGTTAAGGCTTACAAACTCAACTCCTTTTTCGTTGAATAACGATATTAAATCAACCAGGTGCCTTAACGATCTTCCTAACCTGTCTAGTTTCCAAACTACAACACTATCGCCCTTTCGAAGTATGTTCAGCATCTTATCGAGTTCCGGGCGTTCTTTTACTGCGCTTTGTACTTCCTGGAATAATTGTTCGCATCCAAAATTATTCAATGCATCAATTTGAAGGTCTAAATTCTGATCGCGGGTGGAAACCCTTGCATAATCTATTTTCATGGTTTAACTGAACGTTAAAAGAAGAAACATGATTGCGAAACGGTTCAGTGAGCCAAGTTTAACAAATTAAAAAGAGAAAGTCAAGTAGTTTTACAAAACGGTACACTGCTAAAATGTTTAATTCCGGCCAAACATAAAAAGTTCGACTAAACATGATTTAGCCGAACTTTTCAAACATCAAACTTATGAACTAAACGAATGGAACTCTTTTAGGTGCTAATCAATGAGCGTAAAGGACGCCTCTCTATAATCCACCGAGTTTGTTCCTACAAATACCTTAAAATCGCCAGGCTCAGCTTTAAAAGTCATATCTTTTGTATAGAAAGCCAGATCGGAAGATCTTAGGGTGAACGTTACTTCTTTACTCTCTCCTGTTTTGATAAGTACTTTCCGGAATCCTTTCAATTCTTTAACCGGGCGTGTTACACTCCCTACCAGGTCGCGGATATAAAGCTGAACAACTTCTTCGCCAGTGTACCGGCCTGTATTTTTCACGGTGACTGAAATAGTTATGGAATCATTCATTTTCATTTGGGTATTACTTAGCCTGATATCCGAATAACTGAATGAAGTATAACTTAACCCAAATCCGAACGGATAAAGCGGATCATTTGTCAAATCCATATACCCGCTTGCCCATTTATATTTAGGGTCATCTTTTGGTCTGCCTGTATTCTTAAAGAAATTAGATTTACCTTCGGTGAGATCG
>DATBXH010000633.1:0-11643 GCA_036514375.1 Bacteroidales bacterium
CCTCGGAAGTATTGGAGGTCCCGCAGCCATCCTTGCTCAGGAAAATATCAGGAAAGTAGAGCTCCTGGAATATCCGGAGCTTGGTATGGAAGCCATCTGGAAGATTGAAGTAGTAGATTTCCCTGCATTTATACTTGTTGATGATAAAGGCAATGACTTTTTTAAGCAGATAATTCGCTGAATTTAGAAAAGATTCATCCTTCACTCAAAAAGCGGCATTTCTATTAAAAGATAGGATACCGCTTTTTCCGGTTTTGAAGGTTATGGAGACCCGTTATAGCTCCTTTTCAAGAGTGATTCCCTAATTAAAAGCAGAGGTTATCGTCTATCACCCCGAAGATTTCAACCAGTTCTGCGAAACTTCCAACTTATTCCCGGAAGGTTTCAACTAGTTCCCGCGAAGTTCCCCGGAATCCCCAGGATGTTCCAACTAGTTCCGCCAAACTTCCGGATAATTCCCGGAAACTTTCAGGGAATTCCGGCAAACTTCGGCGGAATTCCGGGAAAGTTTCGCGGAGTTCCGGGAAGGTTTCAGGGAGTTCCCGCAAACCTTCGGATAATCATCCGGAAGTCTCCGGGAATTATCCGGAGGTTTGCCGATTTATCCGTAAACATTTTCTTTAAAAAACTCATATCGGACGGATATAGTTTCAGGTGTCCGGGGCTTCGGGGAAACTGTGTTTTGTTTTGGAGACCGGCCCGCTGAATACGCTGGTTGTCTGAACACAAAACCGCGTAGCAAATCCTGGAAAGTTCATAACATCTCTGACTAAACGAGAGTACGGAAAAAACAAGTGAAAAACTGATGGTAATAAATTTAACGATCGATATATTACGGTTACCTGATATCTGCAAACCCCATTTCGACAAGCCACGTCTTACAAAGTTCTTTCCACAAGGCCGTGCTGCCGGGGTTATTCAGAAGTCCAATGGAATGACCTCCAGACGGAAAAACATGCAATGAGGCAGAAATATTCTTTGCACGTAAGGCTTCGTAAAACATCAGACTGTTTTGCGGATTAACGGTTTTGTCGTTCCCGGCCACAACAATAAAGGCAGGTGGTGTTTTATCGGTAACCCGAAGTTCACTCGAATACTTTTCGATTAATTCCTTCGGAGGCAGCTTACCCAGCAGGTTATTTTTGCTGCCGGCATGAGCATATTCGCCCATGGTGATGACCGGTGATACCAAAAGCATAAAATCCGGACGAAAGGAAACACGATCGAGACTGTCATCAATACCCGAAACATCTTCCGTGTGCGTTCCTAGCGAGGAGGCAACATGACCGCCTGCCGAGAATCCCATGATACCGGTCTTATCCGTTTTAAGGTGCCATTTTATTGCATTGGTCCGTATGATCCGGATAGCGCGCTGAGCATCCTGCAGGGGAGCGACAGATCGGTCAATCAGATCCGGTGAGGTCGGCAAACGGGAAATGAGCACAAAAGCATTGATCCCCATGGTGGTAAACCACCTGGCGATCTGCGTCCCGCTGATGATGTAGGCATAATGGTGGTATCCTCCGCCGGGACATATAATCACCGAGGTCCCGTTATTCTCCTCCTTCGAAGGGAAAAAAGCAAACATACCCGGGGTACCAACCCGCCAATAACGTTCGCCGGAAATGCTATCCGTCAGGGTTAATCCTTTTGAATCCGGCATTTTCCCATCAGGCCATAAGGGGATAAACTCCTGGGCAGTCATCCTGTTAAAACCGCCCAACAAAATCAGAGAAAAGAAACAGATTATAAATTTGCTCATAGTTGGTATATTGTTCCTTATGATATCATTCAATATTTATTCCTTCCCCACAAACATTACCTTCTGATTTCGGAAATCGTTGGCTACATTGAGGATCTTTATAATCTGCGGCCATTTTTCCTTGGAGAAATAGTTTTCGGCAAAATACTTGCTTGTTTTTATGAGCAACCGATCTCCTTCGACTTTGGCTGAGCTGATAAATCCTCCGGTTTCGTTGGTAATGGTAAAGGCAAACTGCTCCGCGCCTTTAACCACATATCCCTGTGGTATCTTCACCGATATTTCGTTACTATAGCCGCGGGCCCATGGAACATAAATATTGAATTTACGCACTGAATCCGAAGCCTGTGGTGTCAACTGCCTGCCGATAAGTTTACCGGCTTCGAGAATAATATTGTTTCCTGCTTTTGTAATGAATTTGCTGATTTCGATACTGTCGGTAAAAATCAGCGCAGGTGAATCGTCCCAGATACCCGGTTGCAAAACTTTTGTTTTTGTTTCCTTAATGTCGGCGATATCCAGATCTTCTTTAATCAGTTTGTTCATGGTTTCGTCGCGGTTCTGTACTTCCCGGTCATTGAACTGAATAAATTTCCTTTGCTCGGTTCCTCTCTCCGACCCCGGATTCAACATCACTCCATGCCGCTCGCCATCATTAAATCTTACATAATCTTCGGGTAAAATTACTGTTCGCTGGTACTGCCGCTTATTTAATCCGGTTGCTGTGACCTTCCTTGAAACCAAAAGTTTGTCCGCTTCCTCAGGATCAAATGATACATCCATCAGGGCGGTTAAATTATTTTCGGTGTATTTGGCTACCGGTACTTTGGCTGAGGAAATAGACCAATTGGTGACATAGCTGTTAATCCTCAACGCTTCGGCATCGGTGCCCTGGTAGGAATCGTCAGTCTCATTGAACAACGAATACCTGTTAAACTTGGAAATGTAAACAGGCGTGTCCACATTAAGACTGATCAGAAATCCCATTTGGTTGGGCATGATGAGATCATTCATGTTACCAAGTTCGCGCGGTACGGTTACTACAACAGAATGGCTAATGTCCAGATACCTAAATATCGCCGACAGGGAACGAACAAATCCGTAATCATCCGGCGGGCTGTATTTATATGAATTCCTGGCCATATCGAGCTTAAAGTTTTGGGCATACACAAACTGCCGGTAGAAATAATAAGCTTCACGGGCCAGTACTTTTGGATCTTTCTCCTGTTTCCTGAGTTTTTTTATGTATTTCAGCGTTTTACGAACTACTTTGTCGCCCTGAAAATTCATATGATTGTTCAGGAATTCCCTGAGTTCGTATTCCGACACATCCTTTTTTATCACATCCAGCTTATCGTAAAAGCAATAATTGTTTTTAACGATGGGCGTATTTACATAATATGCCTGGAAGATCAAAACAGGCAGCTCCCTGAGCGGATAGAACAGAATTTGGTCGTTGAGCTTCACTTTATCGCGGTCGATATCGGTAATGGTGTATACCATATCTCTGCGCTTGTTGTCGTCCTGAGGGATCAGTTCGGGTGCGTTATTCATGGAACGGGCATTGAGGTAGCACTTCCGCATGATGTGCATTTCAATTTTATGTTTCATGATGGGATAATCCTCAACCAAAGGATATATCACCGGACTGAACGGATAAAATCCCTGCACGGGAATGGCCTTTTCGCTGGCATAGTAATAATCAAGAATATCGCCTGCCTCCAGTCCCGGCACAGCCACTTTCTGAGTCTGCTTTTGTTGCCTGTGATAGGTTACTGCATCGATCAGCGACTCGTCGATAGGAACTTCTTTTTCCGTACCGTCGGGCTTAATAACTTTTACTCCTACAAAAATGGATACGTTATTTCCCCAGCCAAAGTAAGTACCTAAGTCGCGCGATATGTCAAACTTAAAGGTGGAGAATTCATTGACAGCAGCTTTGTCAATCAGCAGCAATCGGGTATGAGTATAAATTTTTTCATAGGCTGTACCAATCAGAATTTCTTTTTGTACCGAATATTCATATTTTTTACAAAGAATGACGGCTGATTCGTTCTTCCATTTATCATCACACTTTGTAATTCTGAAATCCGGGTCGCTGTCCGACCACATGTCTTTTTTTACACGCTCTTTCGCCATTGCATTTTCCGGGTATTGGCCAAACCCGTTCATGAAAAGCAACCAGGTAAAAGAACAAAGCAGAAGTTTTTTCATAGAAGATGTTTTATAGTTTGGTTTTACGAAGTACAAACGGTTGAGAAGATGATCGTTTAAGTTGTTTCAATGCCGTATTCCAGTCCTGCAAGCGCCGTTTGGGAATAATCCTTTCGAATGTTGTAATTTCCTTACTGTACCGGATCGTATTTCCTTCCATGGCATACGTCATGGTAAAACGGATGAGATCATTCGAGAAAGATTGATTGTCCGGCACCTTTAATATCTTATAGCCTTCGGGCAAATCAATGATCGTTTCTGTTTTCCGGCAAATACGAATGGAAAGGTCGAGCGGATTTTTTCTGTCAGGTTTGGTGGTTAATCCTGACAAGTCATCAAACGGATCAGGTGTGATGTAGAGATCGTTATCAAATTGAAGTATATTTCCCTTTACGGTGGTATTTCCTTTCACAACAAGCGGATTTTCTCTGTCCTGCAAATCGGAAGTAGTGATACCGGTGGCCGATATCTTAGGCTCCTCGCGGGTTATAATATTTTCGAAAAGTTTTGGACGCTCATCGGTGCGTGTGCCGCTAATCTTTTTAAGCAGTCCGTCCTTACGCTCGCCGGTAAAATCAATTTCCACATCGCCTTTTAACATATCGCCTGAAACTGAATAATGGTGCTTGCTCCGGACCATATTATCGGTTATTGGTGCTACAGGAATGGTATCGAGAATGTAACGATCGCCGTCTTCAACAAGGGCTTGCCTGCCCTGCAGGTAATCCGGGTTCTGGTCAAAGGGAAGGTAATTGTCTGTAGCATCGAGCAGGTAGTGCTTGTTGTTCAGAAGCAGTGTACAAACCATATGGTTAAAGGTCGACAGAATAGGTGCGGAAAAATTGTAACAGATATCGTTTGTTCCCACCCAGGTGAGGCGCGCATCATATCCTGCAAGTTTCAGCATGGTTTTCAACAGGTTCGCTTTGCCTTTGCAATCGCCGTATTTCTGCGTAAATACTTTATCCGCACCATCCGGAACATATCCATGCAATCCATCCTCAAAAGCGATATAGCGAATATTATCCTGTACCCAATAATATATGGACTTTATCTTATCAGCATCGTTCTGTTTTCCTTCCACCAGTTTTTCAATCATAGGTTTTAGTTCAGCCGAAGAAGTCGATGCCCTGCCTGCCAGGCCATGTGACCATTGGTAAAAATCATCTAAATTTCCAAAAATTCTGATTTTAGAATCCTTTGTCTGATACGATTTGGGGATAATCAGAATATGCGGATATACAAAAGAATGGGCAGGAATATTCTTTTCACCTGTTTCGTATCCATCAATTTTTTCGCAATGATATTCTACAGTGGTAACTTTTTCCTTAGGATCGTAACTTTTTGTGGTTTTTAAACCATAATCCTCCGTATTATATTCCTTAAATTCAATATCCAGCCAGTCCGGAATCAGAAATCGTACGGTATTCCTCATTACAGGATACCTTTCGGCAAAGGAGTAAGCTGTAAAATAACGTATATCGGAATATTCTTTTTCGTAAAGAAACGTTTTTGTTTCACCGGTTTCCTTAAACTTAAGAGAAAAGACGCATAGCATGTCATCGGAATGGAAAACCCAGTCGGGCCGGTAATTTCCGCATATTTTGTCTACACGACTATCCGGCGATTTGGCTTTAATGATGGCACTGTTGTCATTATAACCGATACCATAGGCTACATTATTATCAGGTTTTAACGATACCAACTGAAGACCGGACGTTTCAGTTACTTTGACAGTCTGAGCATTTTTGTCAAGAGAAAAAGTAATGTCCGTCATCACCTCCTTAATAGCGGCATCAAGTGATGAGCTTTTGTCACTCTCCTTTTCGGTTTGTCCGTTCAACTGCCAGGAGATGAGCCAGAATAATGAAAATAGTAATAGTCGTGCCATCAATACGTCTGGTTAGTAAAAAGTGTACCAATAGTCTATCTGGGTTTCGGATAATCTGCCGTATAGTGCAGTCCGCGGCTTTCCCTTCTTGCCTGCGCACTTTTGATTACCAGGTAACCCACATTAATCATGTTACGCAGTTCGCAAAGTTTTTGCGAAAGGATTGATTTTTTGTACAATTCTTCGGTTTCTTCAAAAATAATTTCGAGTCTGTCCAGTGCGCGTTTCAAGCGAAGATTCGACCGTACTATGCCCACGTAATTGGTCATAATCTGTTGCATCTCCTTATAATTCTGCGTGATCAGCACCATCTCCTCGGGATGAGTAGTACCTTCATCATTCCATTGCGGCACATTTTCCCGGATAGAATAATTGTTTAATCGTTCCAATGCATGTTTTGCTGCTCTATCGGCAAATACAATAGCTTCAATAAGCGAGTTGGAAGCCAGGCGATTTGCGCCGTGCAATCCGGTACAGGAAGCCTCACCAAGAGCATAAAGCCGGTTAATAGTACTCAAACTGTTTTTATCCACCCGGATACCACCACACAGAAAGTGAGCTCCTGTGGCAACGGGAATCATATCTTTCGTCATATCAACACCAATGCTTTTACACTTTTCGTAAATATTCGGAAAGTGCTCGAGTAATCCTTTCGGATCGAGGTGCCGGGCATCAAGGTATACATGGTCGTCGCCATGAATCTTCATTTCATTGTCGATAGCACGTGCAACAATATCGCGGGTTGCAAGTGAGCCCCGCTGATCGTATTTGTGCATGAATTCCTTACCATCCAGAGTTTTCAATACCGCTCCAAAACCGCGCACTGCTTCCGATATCAGAAACGACGGGCGTTCATTTGGGTTATATAATGTGGTGGGATGAAACTGGATGAATTCCATATTATCAATAATCCCTTTAGCTCTGTACACCATGGCAATACCGTCGCCGGTCGCTACAGAAGGATTGGTGGTGTTGCTGTAAATATTACCCGTCCCTCCGGTGGCAATAACCGTAACCTTAGCAAGAATAGTCTTAACTTTTCGTGTTTCAAAGTTAATAACATAAGCCCCAAAGCATTCGATATCTGTGTGGTACCTTTTAACAAGTTTGCCAAGATGATGCTGAGTGATCAGTTCTACGGAAAAATAATTCTCAAGAATTTCAATGTTGGGATGTTTCTTTACCCGTTCGCACAAGGCACGCTCAATTTCATACCCGGTAATATCCTTATGATGAAGAATACGGTGTTCGCTGTGACCACCTTCACGGGCAAGATCAAAAGTTCCGTCAGGTCTCCGGTCGAAGTTTGCACCCCAATCGATTAACTGACTGATCTGGGCCGGAGCTTCGGTAACAACTCCTCTCACAATATCTTCGTCGCATAGTCCGTCACCCGATATTAAGGTATCCTGAACATGTTTTTCGAAATTGTCCGGGGCATAAGTTACGGAAGCAATTCCGCCCTGGGCATATTTTGTATTTGCTTCGTCAAGTTTACTTTTCGTAACAATGCAAACTTTGGCCCGATCGGCTACTTTCAAAGCAAAACTTAATCCGGCAATCCCGGAGCCGATTACCAAAAAATCAACCTCGCGTTTCATCTTTTCAAAAATATAAAATTCAAATATATAAAAATGAGGATTGATGCCGGAATAACCGGGCATTTATTTGATGGTTGAACCGATTGTATAAAAAATGACAGCGCGTGTATAAAAATCCGACAAATTAAAAATAATTTCTTTTTATTCTAAATGTAATTTATTGATTTAAAATATAATGTTGAGTTTGGCACGACAATTGGCATCATGTATAACGAACGTCAAAATTAAAGTTACCATTTTGATTTTCATAAGTATTCTTTTTAGAAAAGCATTATAAATAAAATAAACCATTTAAAAACAAAAATTATGAAAACTTTAAAAAACGCTTTAATTATTGCAGTAGCTGCAATATGTTTTGGTTTTGTGAACCTTTTTGCTGAAATGAAGGCAGAAAAAGTAAAGTCAGCTCATGTAACGGGTGTGTTGGATCCTAAAACCGAAAAAATTCGCATGGTATCCGACCAAGCCATTCGCGATGTTCTTTTGGGAGTTCTGAACAATGCATTTATTGAACGTACCGGCAGGGTAAACATTGTCTTTAAGGTAAATGCCGATAAACAGGTTGAAATACTCAATGTTTTCGGATATAATCCGGAACTCGTATCACATGTAAAAAAGGCCGTTCTTAAAACAGCGATCATTATTCCTGAAGCTTTGGAAGGAAAATACATGATAACTGCAGTATTTTAATCCGTCTCACTATTTAAGATAAGCTAAGCACACGCCCCGGTGGTTTAATACCATCGGGGCGTGTGCTTTTTGTTTAGTTATTTTCATCTTTAAAACAAATGTTTTGTATTTCTTGGGGGATACAAAATCGGCCTGCATCTAATCAGCAAAAAATATTATGAAAACAATTGCCACTTTAATCGTATGCTTCCTGTTTAGCCAGGCTTTTTCGCAGGAAATCACCGAAAAGGAAATAAAAACAGACGTTAATGGTGTCACTGTATTTATAGATGGCGCCCAGGTAACACGCAAAAAAGCAGTGGATCTGCTCCCTGGAGTTACCATGCTCAAATTTGTCAATCTCTCACCGTTCATCGATGCCAGGAGCGTTCAGGTGAAAGCTGAAGGGGAAGTGACTGTTCTCTCCGTGAATCATCAGCAGAATTATCTCGATAAATCCTCCAAGCTTAAGGAAGTTTCGGATCTTCAATCGAAATGTAAAGAACTGGATGATAAAATTCAACTGGAAAATACTTATTTGTCCATCATCAGGGAAGAGCTGGCATTTCTCCAGCAGAACAGGAGTATTGGAGGCTCTACTCAAAGTATCACGGTTACAAACCTGAAGGAAATATCGGAGTTTTATAGTGCGAAACTTACATCGCTCAAAATCAAGGAAATTGAGCGTACAAAAACTGTGAACGATCTGACTGCTCAAAAAGCAGATCTCGAAAATCAAATTAAGTCATTAACAGGAATAAGAGAATTTCCTAAAGGAGAAGTACTGGTTAAGACTGAAACGAAAAAACCGGTACATGTTGTTCTCGAGATTTCTTATGTGGTAAGCAATGCCAGTTGGTTCCCAACATATGATATCAGGGCGAAGAATATTAACGAACCGGTTCAGCTTATTTACAAGGCCAATGTGCGGCAGGATACCAAAGAAGAATGGAAAGACGTAAAACTTAGATTTTCCTCATCCAACCCGAACCGGTCCGGTATTGCTCCTGAATTAAAGACTTATTTCTTAAATTATTTCACACCGCCACCAACTTACAATCTAAGCAATAATATGGTGAAAGGATGTGTCATGGATAATAATCACACGCCCTTACCGGGAGTAAGTGTGATGGTTCCGGGGACGACCATTGGTGCCGTTACTGATGTTAACGGCAATTATACTATCGTTGTTCCCAATAATGCTTCTACATTAACATATTCTTATATTGGTTACACCACGGAAAATAAGCCAATCACAAATCAACAAATGAATATCACATTAAATGAAGATGTTAAAAAATTAGAAGAAGTAACAGTAGTTGGCTACGGAACTCAGGAAAAATCTGATATAACGGGATCAATAATGGTGCGGGGAATTTCGACAATTAAAGGTAATAATAGTGTAAAGATTCGTGGATCAAACATCCTCCCCCTTCCATTTGCCCAAATTGAAAAGCAGACTACGGTAGACTTTGAAATCAAGACCCCTTACACCATCAAATCGGATAATAAAAGCTATACGATCGACATGGATGCATATAGCCTGCCGGCTAATTATAAATATTACTGTGTTCCCAAAGTTGATAAGGATGCTTTTCTGATGGCTTACATTGTGGACTGGGAGAAATACAATCTGCTCGAAGGCGAAGCCAACATCTTTTTTGAAGATACCTACATAGGGAAAACCCTCCTCGATGTTCGCCATGCTTCGGATACGTTGAGTATTTCATTGGGTCGTGACAAGAATGTGAGTGTTAACCGTCAGAAAGTAAAAGAATTTACGACGAAACAGTTCCTTGGCAGTAAAAAGGAAGAGTCAAGGGCATGGACAATAACGGTAAAGAATAATAAGCGGGAAAAGATCAACTTGGTTTTGCTCGATCAGGTACCGGTTTCTACCTTGGAAGAAATAGAAGTAAACGTTCAAAAGATTTCAGGAGCCCAGTATAATTCAGAAACCGGTGAGATCAAATGGGATTTCTCCCTTGAGCCTGATAATAAGAAAGATTTCGAACTGAATTACTCCGTTAAATATCCAAAGTACCGAAATCTGGCTATTGAGTGACTGGGTTTCATAAAAAATAGCTGTTTACGGAAGATAAATCACATCTTTGATATACTCCCATTTTTCAATATTTTTATCGTTGTAATTCTCAACAATAAAACAGTATGAAAAATTTTAAACTACTAGCAACTGCCGCTTTTTGCTTTGTATTAACATCAATTGTCCTTGGTCAGAACATGAACGGCGTCTATAAGGCAAACAGGATCGACGATAAGACCTGGCGCATCGTGGAGAACAATACCGTAAATATTTACCTGGTGGAAGGTAAAGACAGTGCCCTGATTATCGATACCGGTTATGGAACAGGTGATTTGAAAGCCTTTTTACAAACATTGACAAAGCTTCCGCTCATTATTGTGAATACCCATGGACACGGTGATCATACCGGGGCCGATCGGCAATTTTCCAAAGTCTATGCCCATCCTGCTGATTTTTATATGATCGATGCAGCTTTCGAAAGAGCAAAACAAAAGGAAAACAAGCTTAATGTTCCGGTTACCACACTTGTTCCTGTGAAAGAAGGCTTTGTGTTCAATCTGGGAGACCGTAAACTGGAGGTCATGGAAGTTCCCGGTCACACCCATGGCAGCATTGTCCTGTTCGACAAGAAAAATAAGATACTGTTTGCAGGCGATCATAGTAATTCTACTGTTTGGTTATTCCTGAAAGACTGCTATCCACTGGAAGTTTATCTGAAAAGTCTTGAAAAGGTTGAGGAAAGAATTGATGATTTTAACATTATTATGCCGGGCCACAATACTCCTTTGGAAAAAACATTTATCAGCGAGCAGATTGGTGCTGTAAAGGGTATTCTGGATGGAACCTGTAATTCTGTTCATTATGATCATCCTTCAAATACCTCCGGGGCGTTGGTTTGCAAATATAAGACCGCTGAGGTTGCTTACGATCCGAATAATTTACGGGTAAAGAAATAATTGTTTCTCACAGGTTCATCAGATTACCAAGGCAAACGCATTTAAAAACTTGTAAAAGTTGAATCATATTTGCGAAAAATAAGGTTTTAGGGTTGGATTAATGTAATTATCAAGACTATTAAGGTTTTATAACTAGCCTTATTATTAGAGTTTTATAGTTTGCGGTCTTTTGAATTTTATTTTTTGTTTTTGTGATTTTACCAAAATTCATGTACGTTTGCAAACTATCAGCAAAATAGGATTAAAATGGCTTCAGAAGACGTATTTAAAAAGCTTATCTCACATTCCAAAGAATATGGTTTTATTTTTCCGTCGAGTGAAATTTACGACGGGTTAAGCGCTGTTTACGATTATGGTCAGTACGGCGTAGAACTTAAAAACAACATTAAGAAATATTGGTGGGATGCCATGGTGCTTCTCAATGAAAACATCGTGGGTATTGATTCCGCCATCTTTATGCATCCCAGGATCTGGGAAGCCTCAGGTCACGTAGGCGCTTTCAACGA